>BNUO01000047.1 GCA_025997415.1 Campylobacterota bacterium | reverse complement strand
CCTCTTAGCAAGTTGTCCAAAATTGCCAACTTGCGCACCGCGTTTGTCTTGAGCAGACCTCGTTTGACTTCGTAATAAACAACGCTTGGTATAAGGCATAAATTGCCATTGTCGCTTTCGGCATCAAAGCGGGCGACTACTTCTGCATCGCCCCTGATGATATACGAAACGATATTTGTGTCTAGTGCATACTTAGTCAAAGTTTAGTTTTCGCTTAAATGTTACGCGTTTTTCCAGCATTTTGTAGAACTCCTCGCCCAGCGGTTCGTCTTCGTCGCCCTCTCGCATCTCTTTGATGAACTTATGCACGGCGATTCGTTGGGCTGCGGGATCGACAACATCTGGGAACACCAGCCTTTCGTCTTTCGACTCCTCGATCGCAGATTTAGCCGTTTGCGCTTTGTCCGAAATGGGAACGACGATAACGCTCACCTGCTCCTGACGCATATCTTCGGGTATGTCCATAATTGGTAGCAACTCATCGGCTCTCATTGTCCGCGTGATGGTTTTCATCGTTACTCCTTGCCGTCTATTTTGTTGCGTTTATGGTAGCGTATATTTAAACCCTAGGATGAGATTGCGGGTCGCGGAGCAGTACGGAGCAGCGACAAGGGGACGGGTTGAGATTCTTCGTCGCTCCGCTCCTCAGAATGACAAGGTAACGCCTGTCATGTTGAGCAATCCCTCGCGGTAGTAGCGAGGGTCGGCTGACGCAAAAAACTAAAGTAATGCTGCTGAATCGATTTCGCGGCTAATTCGTGATACCATAATGCACAATTTCCACTAAGGAGTAGCCTATGCTGTCAGCCGACCTACATTTTGAGAGTGATAACTCAAGGCTCGCTAAAGATCAAGCCGCATTGAAAGACGAATGGAAGTCGCAAAAAAGCGGCTACTACGCTCTGCCCGATTCGCAAGATGCCTTGCTTGGCGAGATTGAGGCATTTGCCACAAAGATCAGCGGATTTGAGACCATCATTGTTGTCGGAATCGGCGGCTCAAGTCTGGGCACGAAAGCTGCCGATCGTATGCTTCGCCACCTGCCGCAGCGCAACTCTAAGCGGCTTATCCTGCTAGAAAACGGCGATCCCATTGAGCTAACGACAGTTTTGGAAAAGGTCAATATAGAACGGTCATTCATCTTCATTGTCTCCAAGTCAGGCGGTACGATCGAAACAACCAGTATTTTTAAGCTGCTCCTAAGCAAAGTAGGCAAACGAGAGCTTGACAAAAGCTGTGCCGATCAGTTTGGCGTGATCACGGACGAAGGATCGCCGCTGGATAAACTCGCGATCGCACACGATCTCAAACGCTTTCACCTGCCCCACAGCGTTGGCGGGCGGTTTTCGGTCTTGAGTGCGGTCGGGCTTGTGCCGCTCAAAATCATCGGCTACGACATAGAAAAACTGCTTGAAGGCGCAAAGCAGGTACGAGACGATTTCTTCGCCTCCGATCCGCTCCAGCTCTCGGCGAAGGCGCATTTTGTCGCCACAAGCGGCAAGGGCATTTCGACGATCTTTGCCTACTCAAACGCCTTTGAGGAGTTTGTCAAATGGTTTGTACAGCTCTGGGGCGAGAGTCTCGGCAAGATCGACGCGCAGAACAAGCGTGTTGGTTTCACGCCTATTGGGATCATCGGTTCGGTCGATCAGCACTCGTTTTTGCAACTGATTATGGAAGGTCCAGCCGATAAAACCGTTACATTTATCAAGATACGAGACTTCAAACGAAACCTCTCGATTCCGCCGATCACATTAGCGGGGCTGGAGAAGAACGATTTTGTCAATAACCAGTCGTTTGAAAAGCTGATCAACGCTCAAGCGGACGCAACATTCGAAGCGGTCAAAAGCGCCGGTGTGCCGGTCGACAAGCTGATTGTCGATCGCATAGACGAGCTTAACTTAGGAGCGCTATTTATGTACTACGAGCTGCTAACTTCACTCGTTGGAGTGCAACTTGGTATCAATACCTACGATCAGCCCGGCGTTGAGCTTGGAAAAACGATCTTGGCAAAAAACTTCAAATAGGACGGTTTTTATGAGTGGCATTGCAGTTATGACAAGCGGCGGCGACAGTGCGGGAATGAACCCCGGTATCAAGCAATTTGTTGAGCACAGTTTGGAGCGCGGGCTAAAACCGTATCTGATCTACGACGGTCTGGAGGGAATGATCGATAATCGTATCAAACCCGCCAGCCACCGCGATGTTTCGGGCATCATCTACAAGGGCGGCACAATCATCCGCTCGTCGCGATCGAAGCGGTTTTTCGACAAAAGTTTTCGTCAAAAGGCGTTCGACAACCTCAAATCGCACGGGATCGACAAGCTCGTCGTTTTCGGCGGCGACGGCAGTTTTCGCGCGCTTGATGTATTTTTTAACGACTTTGGCGTACCGTTTATAGGCATTCCGGCAACGATCGACAACGACATCTACGGCACAGACTACTGCCTCGGCGCGGACACGGCGCTCAACATTATTCGTCAGGCGATCGATGATGTACGCGACACGGCAAGCAGCTTCAAACGCGCCTTTGTGATCGAAACGATGGGGCGCGACTGCGGCTATTTGGCGCTTGTTTCGGCGCTCACCAGCGGAGCGGAGATCTGCCTGATCCCAGAACTGCCATACGATCTAGATAGTCTCGGCAGACGGTTCAAAAAAGAGGTTCAATCGGGGCGAACTTACATCATTGCGATCGTTGCGGAGGGGGTGAAGTTTGCCAACGAACTGACCGAATGGCTTGAAACCGAGATCGGAATGGAGTCGCGCCTGACCACGCTGGGGCATATTCAGCGCGGCGGCAGTCCGACCGTGCACGATCGGCTGATGGGGCTTGAGTTTGCAACCCTTGCGATCAACGGACTTTTGGAGGGGCGAAGCGGCGAAGTCGTCTGTTTCAAGGCGTCAAAAATGGTCTATAAGCCGATCGCCGAAGTTAGCAGCGGCAAATACCAGATCAACTCTCTGCACTTGGAAGCGGGTAAAAAACTCGCGCAATGAACCACGCAATCGACTGGACAAACACGCCTGCCGCGATCTGGCGGGGCGAGTCGAGAGGCTTCAAAATTGCGCGGCGGCTTGACCCTGTGCGGCTTGACGAACTGCTGTTTATCGATCGACAAAAGTCGCTTCTGCTGTCGAACACCAGACGATTTTTGGCGGGTGCGCCGTCAAATCACGCGCTTTTGTGGGGGCAGCGCGGCTGCGGAAAATCCACGCTGATCAAGGCGGTTTTCAACGAGCTAAAAGAGAGCGGTTTGCGGCTGATCGAAGTCGATCGCGGCGCTCTCGCCGACCTGCCGCTTATTGCCGACGCGATCGAAGCAACGCCGTTTCGCTTCATCGTTTTTTGCGACGATCTGAGCTTTGAAAACGACGAGCGCGGCTACAAGGGGCTAAAACGGATTTTGGAAGGCTCGATCGAACTGCCGCCCGAAAACCTGCGAATCTATGCCACATCTAACCGCCGCCACCTCGTGAGCGAAAGCCTAAGCGACAACGACGGCGCGATCGTGGCGGGCACACAGGGCGAACTGCACTACGCCGATGTGGTCGAAGAAAAGCTCTCGCTAAGCGATCGATTCGGTTTGACGCTCTCGTTTTACAGCGACACGGAGGAGCACTACCTCGCGCTGATCGAACGGCATTTTGCGGGTTACACGGGCGATCTTGACGCGCTGCGACTTGAGGCAAAACGGTTCGCACAGCAGAAGGCAAGCCGCAGCGGACGCACCGCAAAACAGTTTATCGGCTGGTTTGAAGCAACGCCGAAGGGGTAGTAGATCAGCGGCGTCTTCACCTCAAAAAGCAGTCCGTATTGTGCTACAATATGCACATAATTATGTAACATAGGAGTAACACAAATGCAAGTTGTTAGCGTGGCAGAGGCGCGAAAAGGGTTAAAGTCGCTGATCGACAGCGTGGTGTTCGACAACGAAACGGTGGTCATACACAGACGGGCGAAAGAGAGCGTGGCGGTCATCTCGCTAAGCGAATTTAACGCGCTCAAAGAGACCGAATATCTGCTCGGCAACCGCGCAAACGCCGATCGGCTTGCGGAAGGTATCAGACAGATACAGGCGGGGAGGGGTGTTAAACGAGAGCTTGCCGAATGAATCTCGTATGGTCGCCGAATGCGTGGGAAGACTACATTTATTGGCAGGAAAACGACCGTAAAATCCTCAAAAAATTAAATGCGATTATCAAAGATATTCAGCGATCGCCATTTGACGGCATAGGCAAACCTGAACCGCTTAGGCACGCATTGGCAGGGCATTATTCACGGCGAATAACTGACGAACACCGCATAGTTTATACAGCAGATAATGAAAATATCTATATTGTTCAGTGCAGATTTCATTATGAGGGGTGATAGACTTAATTTATCAGAGTTTCGCAATTCTTATCTCCTCCACGCTTGAGACGCAGATTGAGACATATCGCAACGTTTGCGATTCTGCATTAGCCAAAATCTAGCTTACAATCCATCAGCGAAATACTGGTTTCGCCGATGAATTTTTGTGCGATCACCACCCCCCAAGTGTGCTGTTTAGCTGTTGCATTTGGTTGAGTATCTGGTTTGAGTTTTGTTGACTTGCTGCACTCGCCTGTTGTTGATCGGCTTGCGCCAACTCAGAGCGTTTTTGCTCCTTCTCAGCTTTGATAGTTGCAAGGCGTTGCTGCGTTTTCTTGGCTATCTTTGCGTCTTCATCGCAAATTGCTCGATATTCATTGTTGTTCATAAACGAAACACGGGTATTGGATTTGCATATTTTCGTCAGATATGCTTTCTTGATTTCCAATGCGTTTTCAGATGCAACAGCCGCTTTACTTGCCATAGTTTGAATCTCTTTAATAGTAGAGTCCAAAAACTGCAAATATGGCGATGGTAGTGTTACGCGGCGTACCAGTTCTCCATGCACAAACTCGCTGTGTGTTGCATTTCCATCTTTGCCGTTCAACACCGCAAATCCATGTGCTTTACCGTTTTTGTCGCGCGGTTCAATCACAAGTTCAACCGCGTCAAACTCATCTTCTGTATTATCAAAAATAACATATCCGCCCGCAGGAGTTCTTTTTCGCATAAGTACCGTATCGCTAAAGGAGCTGTAACCAAACTCCAACAGTTGATCGTACGATGTAAAACTCACGACATTGAGTATGTCAAAATTGCGCGGGTCTTCTGCAATACGGCGCAACACTCTATGCTCTGGTTTATTGCCGCCGTAGGGGCATTCGCCGCTTGACTCTATTGCCGCGTTGTCTTGCCAAAATCTATGCACACATAGCTGCTCCGCCATACCGTTTTTGTATATGCCGATCTGCTCTTGTTTTTCGAGAATATTACCAGTAATTTCTATCTCGCGTCCAAGCCCAAATACATAACCATCTTTGCATTCGCCGTCCCAAAAGATCTTATAGCCATTGCCCTTTGTATGATCATTATCAGGATTAAAGCCCACATACACTTTGCACGGCTCTTTTTTGTTGGCGGGTTGCACCCACTTTACGGCTCTACTGCTTTTGGGTTCAGACAGATTCATACCGGCAAGCACTTGTTGTTGCTCGCGTTCGTACTTAAACGCTTCTTGATCGTTGATCTGCGCAATTGACGCAGCACACCCGCTCAAAAACACCGCTGTGATCATTGCGATCGCAAAGGACAAAAGCCCTGTGTTGTTACCTATTCCCATCTGACACCTCCTATTGTTTGCGGTAAGCATACCAAAACGCGCATTATATCCTACGATGAGCTACAACTGTTGTGATATAACGGCGTTTGTGATTCTGCGCGCTTAGCGTTCCAACTTTTGTTCCAATTCGCATTGTCCAAGTTTGCAGGCTTGTTTTGCGTCCGATAGTGCTCTATCGTAATCACCAAGTAACATATATGTCGAACCACGATTGTTGTATGCGGAAGAAAAGTTAGGGTCTAAATCGATCGCACGGCTATATTCAATAATCGCTTGTTTGTGTTCGCCTCGCCTCATCGCGCTCTCGCCCTTGCTAAAATATGATTCTGCGCAGTAGTCTTCGACGACGAGATCACCTTTTGTGTTACTGCCTATTAGTCGCACCATCACATTAATTATGCAATGGGCTAAGTAGTCATAATCGTCAACTGTTGGGCTGGCAAAACCTTGCCAAATCGTTTCGATCTTATCTGCGGCATTGCGCGTTACAACATCAACATATATTTTTTTGTAAGTACTTGTACTTGTATAGGTCTGAGTGGTCGGAACTTGCGTGGTTGAGCTTCCACTATAGTATTGTCCGCCCGCAAATCCCGAATGGTTTTGCGTAACTGTGTTGTAACTGGTATAGCTTCCTGTATGTGTATAGCTTTTTGTATCAAGCATGGACAATAATCCATGCTTACAATTTTGATTTGCGTCTGGTTTTATCGCATTAAAACCATTGCTATTGAGTTTTTTCTCAATAATTGCCATAAATTTCTTGTGTTCGACCGTCAGATTATCAGGTGCAATAATGCATACAGTATCGCCCCTGCTGATTGTGTAATTCGGATCCATTTCGGTCTCATAATACACAGAATATGTGGTTGCGCACCCGCTCAAAAACATTGCCGCGATCATCGCGATCGCAAAGGACAAAAGCCCCGTCTTGTTACCTGTTGTCATCTGAATCCTCCTTTTTTTGGTGTAGGCATAAATGCTGTTGGTGTATCACGCAAGATACACGCCCTGCTTAATAGACTGCCGTAGTGATCCAATGTCACCAGGTAAAGTTATGGCTTCGCTGTTGCCATATATACGCAACTCTTGCAGTTGTGGTAGCGATGCCAATGCATCAAACGGAATCTCGTCTAGACACATACCGGATATATCTAGGTATTGCAGGTTTTTGAGCAAACCGACATCGACAGGCAATATCTTGCATCGCTTGTCGTCCGCTTTTTTCATGTCCAAAGAGTTGCAATGTGCAAGGTTCAAATAAACCAATGAACCCAAGCTCCACAACTCGCTAGGAAAGCAGTTAATGAAATTGCTTGACAGGTCTAAGCGTTTGAGATTTCTCAGGTTTTTGATCTCTTGAGGAAGTGCGGTAAGATAATTTCCGTCAAGGCACAATGTTTCTAGCGTGGAGAGTTGTGCGATTGTGCGGACATTGAAGCAGCCATTCCTGCAATCAAGATTGAGATCATTGACTGACAGATTCAGCGTTTTTAGGTTACACAAATTCGCTATACGATCGGAAACTCTACTAATGTGATTGAACTCAAGATTGAGCTTTTCCAGCTTTGTTAATTTATACATTGATGCCGGAAGTGTAGTAAGTTCGCCGTGGTCTAGATCTAGCTCTGTGACGCGCCGAAGTGTTGCGCAGTCTCGCGGAAAATTAGGGTAGTTTTGACCCCAATCGACTAGCTGTTGTAGCTCTGCTTCGGTAGCGGTGCAGGTGTTACCCCCCCCCCCCCGTTTGAGCGGCGATCGTGTTGAACGCAGTTGTGTCTGCCATAGGTACTCCTTTGACTTGTAGATCGGGCACGATAATAAAGTAAGGCTGCTTAAACTGACCACCAACCACCCAGCCAACAAAAGCATTCGCAAGGCGCATTTCGTCAGCGCGTTGGGCAAAACGGCGTGGCAAAGGCGCGAACGCCCACTTTTTTGAGGGCGGCGTGCTAGAATTAACCATTCCAAAACACAAAAGGAGAATGTGTGAAAAGATTTGTGGGTGTTGTGTGTGCTCTACTCTGCGGCGCGACGATCGCTTTGGGTGCGCAACTGGCAACGGTCAATGGCGAGGCGATCACCAGCGAAGACATTAATCTGTTGCTTTCGCAGCAAGGCGTATCGTTTGAGACCCTCCCTGAGGAGTCGCGGCAGAAGCTGATCCAAGATGTGATCAACCAAAAACTGCTGGTTCAACAGGCGCGCAAAACGGGCGTCGAGTCCGATCCTGACTTCATTCGCGCTCTTGCGATCGCAAAAGACGCGATCACGCTTGAACTCTGGCAGCGCAAGCAGTTTGATACGCTCAAAGCAGGCGATTCGGACGCGAAAAAGCTCTACGAGGAGTACGAAAAACAGATCGATCAGACCGGCAAACTCTGCGCACGGCACATTTTGGTCAATGACGAGGCGGACGCAAAGGCGATCATCAAGACGCTTTCGGGCAAGAAATCCGCTGAGTTGGAGACGGCGTTTGGTGCGCTCGCGCAGGAAAAATCAACCGATCCGGGCAGCAAGCCAAAGGGCGGCGATTTGGGCTGCTTTGAGGCGGGGCAGATGGTCAAAGAGTTTTCAGACGCGACGGCAAAGCTCAAAAAAGGAGAGGTGGTCAAAGCTCCTGTCAAGAGCCAGTTCGGTTACCACATCATCTACCGCAAAGCGCACTTTGCACCATACGATGATGTCTCTGCGCGACTCAAAGATGAGGTCAAGGCAAAGAAGTTCCGCTCTGACATTGACAAACTAATCGAAGACCTCAAGAAAAAAGCAAAGATCGAATACTCCAAATAAAGGGAAGACGATGATTATCAGCGGCGCAAAACTACTGGGCAAGGCGCACAAAGAGGGCTACGCGGTCGGCGCGTTCAACATCAACAATATGGAGATGGCGCAGGCGATTTTTGAGGCGGCGGACAAGATGAGTTCGCCGATCATCGTGCAATCGTCTGAGGGCGCGGTCAAATACGCGGGCGGCTATATGATCCACGCGATCGTCAAAACTTTGAGCGAGCAGTATCCGCATATCCCTGTCGCGCTCAATCTTGACCACGGCACATCGGTCGAGTCGTGTGTACAGGCGATCCGTTACGGTTACACTTCGGTGATGATCGACGCATCGCATTCGACTTTTGAGGAGAATCTGCAGATGACCAAAGAGGTTGTGCGGATCGCACACGCGGTCGATGTGGGCGTGGAAGCTGAACTTGGGCGATTAGTCGGCATTGAAGACAACATCGTCGTCGATGCCAAAAACGCTTCGCTTGTCGATCCCGCCGAAGCCGAAAAGTTTGTGAAGGAAAGCGGCGTGGATTACCTCGCACCCGCGATCGGCACAAGCCACGGCGCGTTTAAGTTCAAAGGCGAACCGCGCTTGGAGTTTGACCTGCTCAAAGAGGTCAAGCAACGCACGGGCATTCCGCTCGTGCTGCACGGCGCAAGCTCAATTCCCGATAGCGTTCGCGCAAGTTTTGAAAGCACGGGCGGCGACCTCAAAGGCTCAAAAGGCGTGCCGTCAAACTTCTTGGAACTGGCGATCAAAGGCGGGATCAACAAGATCAACACCGACACCGATCTGCGGATCGCATTTATGGCGGAGGTGCGCCGCGTAGCACGCGACGAGCCGACCAAGATCGACCCGCGCGACTTCTTCAAACCCGCACGCGCCGCTGTGGTAGCGATGCTCTGCGAACGCATGAAAGTGTTAGGCAGCGCCGGACGGGTTTAACTTTTGCCGCAAGCTCGTGTCCGCTGTGAAAGCGGACATTGGTTTGTGCGCGATAATGAGATCGAAAGACTCCCAAACATTAGCATAGTTCTTGAAAGCGATAAATATGAAAACAGTAGAAGACAAATTCTTAACCGTTATTCAAAACAATACTTTTTACTTCTTTGATCAGAAGTTTGAAGAAAGTTACGAAGGGTATATCAATTCATTAAAAGAAACTCTGTTGATAGTAAAAAATAAAATTGAAACCGAAGGATTAAAGAAAGAAATTTTTGAATGGCTGCTGAAAGAAAAAAAGAATGGACTAAAAGCATTATTGGCGTTAACGGGTTTTTCAAACGAATATTTGAAACGGCTCACAACAATTATTCGCATTGTTGATAATTCTGAACTTAGTGCGCTTGTCAATAAAGTCAAGTGGTATAATGAGAAAAATACAACCAATATCAAAGAGTGGTCAGACAGTACAATTTTGAATAAAATCCAATCAAATGAGTATTTTCGCAAGGGCTTGGTAAACATTTTCTTTGAAGGCGCTTCAATTCCATTTTTGGCAAACACAATTCCACTGTTTGAGTTAAAGAAATTAAGTATTTCAAAACTCAATTTCGAAATACCGGAACTTATTGATACAATTATTCGCTACAAAGAAAAAGGTAGCTATTCGGGCAAGAAAGACAACAATCCGGAAACGGTCATCGCCGAGTTGTTGGAAAAATTGGGACTAACTTATGAAGTGGGCGATTTGACGGAGCTTATCAGCAGTGCTCCGGATATTAAACGCACGATGGATTTTATTATCCCAAACAAGAAAAATCCGTTAATAATTATCGAAAGTTCATTTTTGGCAACAACTTCTTCGGGGCAAGGCGATAAATCTAAAACAGAAATTTCGATTGATTCTTTAATCAAAGAGCATTACCCAAAAGCCAAATTTATTGGCTTCGTTGATGGCATTGGCTGGTATGTGCGCAAGGGTGATTTGAAACGAATGGTAACTGCCTATGAAGATGTTTTTACTTTTCAGAAAGATGAGTTGCAACGATTCGAGAAACTTCTAGTTAAAACTTTTAAGATTAAGAAATGATTGGTAAATATATAAATAGAGTTCTGCAAGGCGATTGTCTGGATTTGTTAAAAGATATTCCCGACAATTCAATAGATATGACTTTTGCCGATCCACCATTTAACTTGCAAAAAAAATACACAAGCTATAAAGACAATCTTGAATTTCAAGAGTATTTGGACTGGTGCGAAAAGTGGATTTCTGAAATGGTGCGCGTAACCAAACCGACGGGATCTATATTCTTGCACAATATACCAAAATGGCTGACTTTTTATGCTGCATATCTAAATAGACTTGCCAATTTCAAGCATTGGATCGCTTGGGATGCCCCTACTGCTCCAATGGGAAAATCACTACAGCCGTCCCATTATGGTATTTTGTTTTATACAAAAGAAGCAAAGGGGGCAAAAATATATGAACTTCGCCACCCGCACAAACGCGATCGCAAGCAGGGTTATTTGTGGAAAGATTACGGCGGAAAAAAAGATGGATTGCACCCTTTTGGACCTTTGGTTTCAGATGTTTGGACGGATATACACCGTATAAAACACAACAAAAATCGAGACCCACACCCATGCCAATTACCAATTCATTTGATGGATAGGCTTATTTTAATGACAACCGATGAGAATGATATTGTTTTGGATCCGTTCTCGGGCACAGGCACAACGGCTATTTCTGCAAAACGGCTAGGCAGAAATTATATTGGTCTGGAGATAGATGAAAAGTACGCGGAAATATCACAACACAAATTAGAACAAGTTATGCCAAACTTCAAAATTGGTGAAAACTGGGTAAGTTTCTATCTCAACGATGTCGTTACTTTGCGAAATGACGATTGGAACAATCTTGAGAGATATTTTATTGTCCCCAATCAGATAAGAGCAATCGATGGACAGAAAATAAAGTTAAAGAATATGGTATTCATACCAAAAGATTTAGAATTTTATTTGCCAGACAACGAATCCGAAATGGCAGATGAAATAAACAGAACAGATATAGTTTCAATTGGGCGTACTCATGATGTTGATTTGTTTGAATATGCATCGATGGCACATTAGATAAGCAAAAATAATGCAACCGCCTTGCGCAATCGTAACGCAAGGTTTAGCGGCGGGTTTTATGCCGGTTGATTTTCGCGGACAAAGCGCGTATATTTTGGCACAGTCGGAATATATGTTGCATCGTCCCAGAGTGTGCTGGTGATCATCAAATCCGCGCTGTAACGGTTGCATGCGATCGGTACATTATGTATGCGGCATTGGCGTAGCAACATCTGAATATCCGCTTCGTGCGGCTGCGGGTTAAGGTCGTCAATCAGGAAAATTGCCAGATTGACCTCGTGGCGCACAACCATTGCCGCGATCTCCGCGTCGCCGCCAAGCGGACCGGAGTTTAGGCAGATAATCTCCGCTTTTACCCCGTCGTCATCAAACGCTTTTCGTATCAAAGAGCCTGTCGTGCCTGTGCATACCAGTTTGTGCGCTGCGAGTGTCGTGGCGTTAAATGCCGCCCATTCGACCATATCGGCTTTGCGCTGATCGTGCGCTACGAGCGCGATCGTGAGATGTTTGCTTAGATGTGTTTTTAGCATCTGCGTTCCTTCTGTTGGGCTTTTTTCATTAAAAATCGTATCAAACGCCAGCGAGCTTTTCCCCGACCCGGAAAGCCCAGAAATAACGATAAACTTATCCCGGGCAGCTCCAAATCAATATTTTTAAGGTTATGCTCCCGCGCCCCTTTGATGATAAGCTTATTCATAGGCTCTTAGCATAACCCGGAGGGATGGCGGCGGGCAAGGGGCACTTTCAGGACTCCAGCGCAGGGGAGCTTTTATTGTAAAGCACTACCGGGAGGATACTGTTAAAATCAAGAATATACTGCTCGTTAAAGGCGGCGGAGCTAAAGTAGCGCTGGTATGGCGTTAGCCGGTAATTCTGCCCGTCGTTGTTGTCGTAAAATGTTTCGGCGCCGCAGTTCAGGCGGATAACAAACTCATCGGGGAATTCACCCTGTACGGAAAGATGGAGCTTGTACAGGCTGATTTTTTCCGGCTTCCCCAGCGGCTGAAAGGGTATGGAAATATTCCACTGTCCGTTCCGTCCCCCTTGCAGGATAACCTCTCCCTTGTTCCCGGCGGGAACCGCTGCCCATATATTCAGAAAATCAGAATCAAACCTGCCGGAAATCGGAGGTCCCCAATTCCCGTCAATGGCAATAAGGGCTATTTTCCTTGACCCGCCAAACAGGGATGAAGCCTTTTGTTTTGCAAGGGCAGTAACAGTCGCATCACTCAACAACGATTCCATAACAAAGCCTCCATAAGTAGTCATCTGCAAACTCACTTATCATTATATCCTAAAGCCCCAAAAATATCCTCCAGCCCGATGGTTTGGTCGCTGCCCCGGATCGTCCAGACAAAATCGGTATAGCCGCTTGCGGGTTTTGCGCCGACCCTCGCTTGTGCTTTTGCGTCTTCGTTCAACGCGCTGTGCTAAAATCCCGCTTTTAATGCAAATCGGAGTTTGAAAATGGACATTCGCAAGGCGTATCTGGATTATTTTACGAGCAAAAAGCACGCGCCGCTTCCCTCCTCGCCGCTTGTGCCAAACGATGCCTCGCTGCTCTTTACCAACGCGGGAATGGTTCAGTTTAAGCCGATTTTCACGGGCGAAACGCCGCCGCTAAACCCGCCGCGAGCCACTACCAGCCAGACCTGCATTCGCGCGGGCGGCAAGCACAACGACCTCGAAAATGTGGGCTACACCGCACGCCACCACACATTTTTTGAGATGCTCGGCAACTTCAGCTTCGGCGACTATTTCAAAGAGGAGGCGATCGGCTTTGCGTGGGAGTTTCTCACCGCCACCCTCGCGCTGCCCGCCGAAAAACTCTACATTTCCGTCCACGAAAGCGATGACGAAGCAGAGGCGATCTGGCTTGGTTTCGTGCCAAAAGAGCGCATAAAACGCTTCGGCGACAAGGACAATTTTTGGCAGATGGGCGAGACCGGTCCATGCGGTCCGTGCTCGGAAATCTACTACGATCAGGGCGCGGAATATTTTGCAACTTCGGAGGACTATTTCGGAGGCGACGGCGACCGCTTTTTGGAGGTTTGGAATCTCGTTTTTATGCAGTACAACCGCGATGAAAAGGGCGTTTTGCACCCGTTGCCCAAGCCCTCGATCGACACGGGAATGGGCTTGGAGCGGATCACCGCGATCAAAGAGGGTGCGCTCTCCAACTACGATTCGTCGCTCTTTAAGCCGCTCCTCGCCGCGATCGCGCAGATCACGCAAAAACCGTACGATCCGCAGCACGGATCAGGCCACCGCGTCATCGCCGATCACCTCCGCGCCGTTACATTTTTGCTCTCGCAGGGGGTCAATTTCGACAAAGATGGGCGTGGTTATGTCCTGCGCCGAATCCTGCGCCGCGCCGTGCGACACGGATATTTGCTCGGGCAAAAAGAGCCGTTTTTGCACAAACTCGCACCCGTTTTGGTAGAGCAGATGAAGTCGGCGTATCCGTATTTAGAGGCGCGGCAGGGGGCGGTCGTGGAGCAGATCTGCGAGGAGGAGGCGCGGTTTTTTGCCACGATCACCAGCGGAATGAGGCTATTTACCGACGAATTGGCGAAAAGTCCGACTATTTTTAGCGGCGAGAGCGCGTTCAAACTCTACGACACCTTCGGTTTTCCGCTTGATCTGACGCAGGATATGCTGCGATCGCACAACATCAAGCTCGACATCGACGGCTTCGATCGCGCGATGCAAAAGCAAAAAGCCGCCGCAAAAAGCGCGTGGAAAGGCAGCGGCGACAGCGTGGCGCAAGGCGATTTCCGCGCTCTGCTGGAGGAGTTTGGCGCGAATGTTTTCGTAGGCTACGATCGCACGATCGGCGAGGCAAAGGCGATTGCGTTATTAGATGAAAATTATAAGCGAATTGACGAGCTACGATCGGGCGAAACCGGTTTTGTACTGCTCGATCAGACGCCGTTTTACGCCACCGGCGGCGGGCAGAAGGGCGATAGCGGCGAGCTATCGCGCGATGGTGAAACTGCCGCGATCGTGCTGCAAACCGACAAATTTTTCGGGCTAAACCTATCAAAAATCACGGCGCGGCGGCAGTTGAGCACGGGTGAAAATCTGACTGCGGCTGTGGGCGAGGCGAGGGCGCAAACCGCACGGCACCACAGCGCGGCGCACCTTTTGCACAGCGCGCTCGGCGAGATTTTGGGCGAAAACGCCACGCAAGCGGGCAGCGAAGTCAGCTCCGATCGGCTGCGCTTCGACTTCAACTACCCAAAACAGGTCGGCAAAGAGCAGCTTGAACTGATCGAGGCGCGGGTTAATCAGCTCATTTCGCAGTCGATCGCAGGCGAGACGCGGGTTTTGCCGATCGCCGAAGCGAAAGAGTTGGGCGCGAAGGCGCTTTTTGGCGAAAAATATGGCGATCTTGTGCGCGTTGTGAGCTTTGGAGGCGTGAGTACGGAGTTTTGCGGCGGGACGCATGTGGCAAACACGGCGCAGATCGGGCTTTTTGCGATCGTAAAAGAGAGCGGCGTGAGCGCGGGCGTGCGGCGGATCGAGGCGGTTGCGAGCAGCGCGGCATACACATATTTTGCGAAATTTCGTGAAAGTTGCGAGTCTCTGGGTGAGGTGTTGAAGGGGGGCGATCTTTTATGCGCAGTTGCGAAATTGCAAGCTACGATCAAAGAGCAAAAACAGACGATCGAAAAGTTACAGAGCGGCGGCGAAAATCTACTGAAAACCGAAGATTTTGGCGGCGTAAAAACCGCGATCGCGCTCATCGATGCGGGCGATGCTAAAGCGATCGTAGATGATTTCAAAAATCGTTACGAAAAAGCCGCTGTAATGGTTTTCGCAAAAAGCGGCGCGAATTACAGCGTGGTTGCGGGTGTGAAAAACGCTCCGATCAGCGCAGCGGAATGGATCAAGGCGATCGGCGCAAAAGGGGGGGGGCGCGGCGATTTCGCAAGCGGCGGCGGGATCGGCGATTTTGAAGCGGCAAAACTGCTGGCTGAAGATTTTGCGAAAGAGAAACTAGCTAAATAGTGAGAGCGGATCGTCTATGCTAATTCTCGCCTCCTCCTCGCCGACCCGCGCTATGATTTTGCGAAATTTTGGCATAAACTTCATACAAAAAAACAGCGATTTTGACGAGGAAAATCTGACAGAAACCGATGCGAAAGATTTTGTTTACGCCGCCGCAAGAGGCAAACTATTAAGCGCGGTAAAATTGTATGGCAAAGATGATCCAAACTCGGCGATCTTGGCAGCGGACACCGTAGTAAGCGCACGCGGAAAACTCCTAAGAAAAGCGAAAGATATTGACGATGCGAAAGAAAAACTATTAACGCAAAGCGGCGCAAAAACCTCGATCATAACCTGCTGCATTTTGCTTCTAAGCGATCGCTGCGTAATCGATATAAGCGAAACTTTGTACGAATTTGATATATTTGATCCGCTCGATCTCGATCGCTATCTTTTAAGCGGCGATTGGCGCGGGAAAGCGGGTGCAATTATGGTAGAAACTTTTGCCAAAAAATATATAAAATCTGTTAGCGGATTTGAAAGTTGCGCGATGGGACTTACGATCGAAAACCTTGCCGAATACCTGAAAGGAGTTTAGCCAAATGGACGAAATGCACAAAGAAGAATTTGATGAAGACAAAGACGAAAAAGACGAATTCGACGACAAAGAATTCGATGGCGAAGAAGAAGACGAGGACGGAGCAGAAGAAGAAGATTTTCTCTACGAAAGCCCTTACGAATGGCACTTCAACCACCTCTACGACGACGAATTTGAGGCGATCAAACGCGCAGGACGGCTACGCAAACGGGTGATCTACCCCCCCCACCTCATCGATCTAGCTTCAAACGACTACCTCCGCCTCGCACACGATCGCAAGCTGTTTAACGCCGCTGATCGAGACGATCTCGTAACCCGCTTTTTCGAGCGCGTCGATCGCTCCGATGTGCGCATATCCGCGTGCGCCGCCGCTTCCTAAAACCAGCGAAACTTTATTCATCGTCTATTTATCCCTC
>BNUO01000046.1 GCA_025997415.1 Campylobacterota bacterium | reverse complement strand
TGATGTTTGGAAAATTGGCGGTAAGGCGAACCAATCTAAATATGTCTCGGATCTCGGAGGTGTTCAATCGATCAATGTCATCTAAGACAACAACGATTGGATGTCTAAGTTCGCGCAGAGCTTTGTCGACCTTCGCGCGCTGTCCTGCGACGCCCTCTTTCTTGCGCTGGAGGATGCCGCCAATCAGCTTTGTCAGATATTGACCGCGCTCAATCCAATGTCCAATCACCGGTAGCCAAGCAAGGTTAGAAAAAATGTCGCCATACTTTTCAAGTCCTTTACCCACATCTGCCAGTCCAGGCTTGAGCTTTAGTTGTGCTGACAGCTCAAAAAAGAACGACTGAACCAGTTGTTCAGCCCCACTAAACATCCATGGATTGAAGTCCAAGACTGGCACGGCACTGTTTTGAAACACGGGTCGTGCGAGGTTCACGAAGGATGTTTTCCCGGACCCCCATGCTCCGAGCACTCCCACCACTAAGCCTTCGCTCGCGTCAAGTCTCAGAACGCTTGTCGCGAAGTGCTCTGCTGCTCGGGTGCGTCCGATACGATCATGTGCAGATGTCTGAATCGGATTGTCAGCAGGCGAGGCGCTATGTTTTATGCTGTCCGTGGCAGACAGCTGGACATCCTCTCGTTGCAGCTTCTTTTTTACGGCAGGCGTTTCCGCTCGACCAAAGATTTTGGAGCACCAACTCATACTGAATACAGCCCTTAACATTTGAATTTAGCGGCGATCGTGGGTCGATTCGCTTGTACGAAAGCTAAACTTATACATAAAAATTTCTTACGAAGCAAAAATGTTGAGAAACGAGGGTTTGAAGCAACACAAAACGACCAGCAAGCACGGACAACTTGCGCGACCAAGAACGCTGTGGCGATGCGCCACTTGATGCAGTGAAAAATGCTTACAGTATCGGCTTGGGCTAATGTTTGAATTAGCCAGCTGGCGCGGCGTTTTGCGCAGTTCTGGCTGACCGACATGTTAAGGATTTGTGTTGCTGCTAAGTGCCATCGTGAGAAGTCCACGCCACGAATCAAAAATGTAGCCATCCGAATTCCCAAAGAACGACTGGTTCATCGCTATAAAGCGAGGATTGGTGAAAGCTTGATTAAATTGTTGAGTATCCAAACTATGTGAAAGCATCTCTGATGTCACGCGGTACATAACCCATTTAATTTGATCTTCGGGAAGAATTCTTATCACTCCAATGCCGTTTGACCTTGCAAAATTCAGAGCACCTTGTTGCAGCGCTCCAGTAACTGCCATTAAGCCTTTGACATTCTTCCCCGTGATTTGGTCGAGTTTTGCCTTGAACTCTTCAACATCGTCCACTGGTAACGAGCCTGAATAGTCCTTGCATTCGCATACCCAGAGCATTGACCAAGTTGGAGCACCAGGAAGCCACACCTCAATGGAAATATCTACGATTATGTTCGAATCCCGATCTCTCGAATAGTAGCCCTTCTTCCGAAAGAGCTCACAGTATTTGTCTATTAATCCAAGACGGCCTTCTACCAGCTCAGCACTAATTGCGCTGAAGACCTCTTCTTCAAACTTATTACCTTTTGCGACAGAATTCATAACAACCTTAATATTCGAAGTCAAGCAACGATCGTAAGCCGTTTCCGCTTAAACGAAGGCTAGATTTATACACGAAAATTCCTTACGGAGCAAGAACTCTTATATCCCCGTCAAAAACTCCACGCCGCCAATCCGATGCCCCTTGAGGATATCTAGCCGCACGAATCGCTCTGCGCGATCGCTTGATCGTGTGAATTGTCGCTTAATGAAGCCATTATTCGATCAAGCACGAAATTGGCGGTGATTTTATGGTGGCTAATCGATAGGTAGTTCATTGTTGAACAAAACGGTGTAGTTGGGTGAGATATGTTTGATCGCCATTTCGCTGAGCGTTTTGTTGGAAAATAGCGATCCGCATAAGATGATCGATTTTGTATTGTAGTCGCCGGCGGAAAGTGTGTCAAGTAGATCGCTGATTGCAAATACTAGACTTTCCACAATGCCAAATGCGATAAGTTCGCGATCGACATCTGCGGTTAAATAGCTGATTACGCTGCGCAAAAAGCGATATGGATCGATTTTGCCGTTTTCGATCTTATAATCAATGCGTGGTCCTTTTGGCGTGGAGCTAAATGCGATCAACTCCTCTAACTCGCCGATCGAAATACCGATGATTTTTGCGGCTATTGTCCAAAGCGTATAGATACTTTGCTCAGCGCCCAAAAACCGATCATCTTTGATCGCGTTATAGTGATCGGTTTGAGCGTAACGATCGATCAGTTTTGCGCTATTTTCGTCGATAGCCCCAATACGATCGAAGATGGTTTGCATATTTTCGGCGATCTCAAGTTTGACTAGATCGACAACGCCTGTTTTTTGCGAATTAAACATGATAAAATCGCTGTTTTTGCGGCTTAAATATACACCGATTGTACTAGAGTTTGTGAGATCGTTTTCGATTAAGGCGCTTGCAAATTGGTTGTAGTGCTGCTCTTTGATATTGCCAAGCTCTTTTAAGAGTTGAGGCGCGCAAAAATTGTTGCGATTTAATACAAGATTCTGCCGTGAAAGCGGGCGAACTTCAATATGATCGTAATTTGTGAGTACAACTTCATCAATACTGGTAGCGCCGAGACGCTCTAAAAGTTGATAGAGAAAAATATCACCCGCAAGCGCCACGCGAATTAACTTTGGCGCATTGGGGTATTTTGCGCTAAAAATCATATTCGCAGGAAGCGTAACGATCGGTCTTTCTAGCGAGGCAAGAGCAGCGATCTCCTCATCTTTAACAACAGCATATTTTGCAATTAGCGCTATATCGCTGGGCACGATCACCGCGCTGTGATCAAACTCTCGATCGCTTAAAAGTTGCACAGTGTAACCGTAGTCAGTAGCGATTTTTTCGTTGTTTGTTAATCGTTCTGCGATGGCATCTATTTCAGCATTTGCGCTATTTTTTGCCTCCGCCAGCAACTTTGGCGTGATCGGAAGTTCGACTTTGATCTGTTGGACAGTAATAGCTTTTTGACTCTCCCAGTTTTCGCTAACTCTTGCGCTTGTAGTGCGCAGAAAGATCGAATGAGGCAGCTTTACAGCCAGATCTTCGGCAAATGATTTTAATGTTTCTTCCTCAGCGCGAGTATGAAGCGAGATCGTATTGCCATTTTTGGTGATAAAAAACTCGATTTTAGCCTCAAGAGCAATATCGTTTAGAAAGTTTTCCAATACGCCATTTTGCGAAGCATAGACAAAATCAACAATTAAAATCACGGTTCTTGCCCAAAGTGATTTGCGATCGCTTGGATCGTTAAATTGTTGTTGATGGTTTCAACTAAAAAGCCTAGCTCTTCAAGATGTTTGATCACAGTTTTCTCCATTATCATTGCACCCTTTTGTATAGGTTCGGTAAGCTCTAGCGTTGTGCCGCCAACGACCTGCGGGATAATA
Organism: Campylobacterota bacterium; assembly: GCA_025997415.1. Lineage (GTDB taxonomy): Bacteria > Campylobacterota > Campylobacteria > Campylobacterales > SZUA-545 > JAIRKM01. The sequence continues at coordinate 13,176 of BNUO01000046.1, read as the reverse complement.
CCTACGATCTTTGTCATGGGGCGATCGCCGACTAAATCCATCATTGCTAGAGTTTGTAACATTTCAACTTCATGAGCGCTTGACTGCCAAGATATATGATTTGGAATGCTCTCATAATCAAAGAAATAAACATCTCCGAAATTGCCGTCGTTTGCGCTGATACAATCGCAGATGATCGCGTAGTCAAACTCCGCAATAATCGGTGTCAAAAGCTGTGCCAGCGTACCGCCGTCAATAATTTCTAGCGTATGTTCAGACGATGAAAAACGGTATTTTTCACGGATAAGTCGGCACAAATGAACTCCGACGCCTTCGTCGGAGAACATTATGTTGCCGATACCAAGCAGAAGAACCTTCAAATTTAGTGTTTCTTCTTGAACTTGAGTCCGCTTACGATCGAATCCAAGCCGCCTTCGCGCACTTTGATCGAATTGAAGATGACCATATACAGATGCCCAACCGCAAAGATCAAAATAGCCCACATTGCGAGATGGTGAATAAGCCGCGTGTATGCCAAGCCGCCAAAGAGCAGTTCAAGCGGACGCATTGCGCCGTAAAGTACGCCGCCTAGACCGTTGTGGTAGTTGTGTACGTAGAGTACCAAGCCCGTTAGACAGATGACAACGAGCAAAACATACAACCCCGCATACGCGAGAAACTGAAGCGGGTTGTAGATGCCGCGAAGTTTCGGGTGCGGTCCCAAAAACAGGTAAAACTTGATCTGCTCTACCCAAACTTTCAGGCTGAAAACATCTTTCACCGAGACAATCTCCAGCTTTTGCGGATTGCTGCGATCGGTGAAAAAGGTGTATATCTTGAAGATTGTAACACCGATGAGTACAAACCCAAAAATCTCGTGCCACATACGCATTCGCGCATTGAAAAAGAGATTTGGTTCGCTTGAGATCGACGGTGCGACAAAGACGCTGGCAATGTAAAAACCTGTAACTGTCAGAGCGATGATCGAGATGAAACGAAGCCAATGTACCCATCTTGTGGGTACGGTGTATTCTTTCTCGATCTCTCGTTCTAGCTGTTCTGCGATTTGTTTTGACATTTTTCCTCCGATCAGCACGCAACGCTGTCTATTGCAACCTTGTGGGTCGATAGCTCATTGCCGTTTGTATCCATCACATGCACGGCGCAGGCGATGCACGGATCGTATGAGTGGATCTTGCGGATGATCTCAAGCGGTTTGGAGAGGTCTGCGATCTTTGTACCGATCAAGCACTCTTCGTATGAGCCGCGATTGCCCGCAGCGTCTTTGGGCGAGGCGTTCCAAGTCGATGGCACGACAGCTTGATAGTTGTCGATGACGCCGTTTTTGATCCGCACCCAGTGGCTGAGCGTTCCACGTGGCACATGTCCGATGAAACGACCTTTGTACTCTTTGTTTTTGTCGATCGTGTAGGTTGCGCAGGTGGTTTGATCGACCTTGAGGTTGTTCACAAGATTGTTAAACGCGATCAAGCCGTTGTCAGCAATCACCTTTGCTTCGATCATTCGGCACGCAGTTCGTCCGAGCGTCGAAAGCACAGCCGTGATCGGAAGCCCCGTGTCTTTGAGGAACTGATCGACAACCTTGACAACCCGTTCGTTGCCCTTGACATAATTGACCGCGATGTTCGAGAGCGGTCCAACCTGCATCGGTTTGCCGTCGTAACGAGGCGATTTGATCCAGCTGTATTTGCCGTTTTCGTCGATCACTTTGGTGCTGGTCAGGTTGCCGTTGCCATCAACCGTTTGCGCATCTTTGAAGCCCGTGTAGTTCGGTTCGGTTTGACCGTCGTATGGGTGCAACGCCGCGTTGTTTTTGTACCACGATCGGGTTGCTTCTTCGGTGATCTTGCTCTCATCAACATCATAGGCTTTGGAGATATCGCCGCCCAAGATGATACCGCTGTCAAAGAGCCAGTTGTTTGAGTCGAGTTGAAACTCTCTGTTGGTCAGCAGATTTGGAGTACCAACATCGCCCACAACGCTCGCTTCGCCCACATACGCTTTGCCTGCCATAACGAGGTCTGGATAGTAAGCGCGATTGACGAAATCCGCCGCCTCTTGGAACTTCACAAGGTATTCGCCAAGCCGTGCGGGGCTAAGCAGATCCATCACGCAGGTAACACCGCCAACGGTGAGGCTCTGCGGGTGCGGTTGCTTGCCGCCAAAGATCGCCATAAGCTGCGCGACGGTTCGTTGAATGCGCAGACATTCGAGGTAGTGCGATAGCGCGATGAGGTTTTGTTCGGGCGTGAGATGGTAGGTTTTGTGTCCCCAGTAGCCGTTTGCGAAGGGTCCTAGGTTTCCTTTGCCCGCAAACTCCGCAACCCGTTTTTTTACGCCCAGCAGGTGATCTGCGCCGCAAGCGTATGGAACTTCTGCGTATTTGAACGCTTCGTCCGCTGCTCTGCGTGGATCGGCGCTAAGAGCCGAGACAATATCCACAAAATCAAGCGCGTGGAGTTGGTAAAAATGCACGGGGTGATCGTGCAAAAACAGCGCGTTGTTCATCAGTGTGCGCGTTAAAATAGCGTTGAGCGGCGGCTTGATACCAAGCGCGTCTTCGACTGCCATAATCCCCGCTTTGTAGTGCGAGAAGGTACATACGCCGCAGATTCGCTGCGTGAAAAAGCCTGCGTCGCGTGGATCGCGTCCTTTTAGGATCTGCTCCAGACCGCGCCATAGCGTTGCTGATGAGTAGGCTTCGGTAACGACATTGTTGTCATCGACAACGACTTCAACGCGCAGATGCCCTTCTATGCGTGTAATTGGATCAACTACGATTCTTTTGCTCATTATCTACTCCCTAATCACTATGCTTTTTTGAATGCGGCGATCGCTGCGTGTGCTGCGACTGCGACTGCTGTTACCGTCAAGATTGCGATGCCTGCTTTGTCCGCCGTAGCGTCCGCGTTGATCGAGTGAAACAGCTTGCCCGAAACAGGCTCTTCAAATGGTCCCATTGAGTCCCAAAACCCGGGTTCGGAGCAGCCGATGCAGCCGTGTCCCGCTTGGATAGGCCACGAAGTGTGCTGGTTAAACCGTTCGCGCGAGCAGTTGTTGAAGGTGTATGGTCCTTTGCAGCCGACTTTGTAGAGGCAGTAGCCGTTTTTCGCGCCCTCGTCGCCGAACTGTTGCACGAACTCGCCCGCGTCAAAGTGTCCGCGTCGTTCGCACAGATCGTGGATACGCAAGCCGTACGCCCATTTTGGTCGGTTGTAGGCATCAAGCGAGGGCAGGGTGCCCCAAAGAATGTAGTGCAGGACATTGCCGACAATGTTCTTTTCGCTGGGTGGGCAGCCCGGAACATTGATGACAGGTTTGTTGGTGATCTTGCTAAGCGGTTGTGCGTTGGTTGGATTCGGGTGCGCCGCTTGAACGCCGCCGAAACTGGAACAGGTGCCGATCGCAAAGATTGCCGCCGCGTTTGCCGCCGCCTCTTTTGCGTGAGCCGCGCCCGTTTTGCCGTGTGGTCCCACCGTCAAATAGAAATCGCTTGAGCCTGCGGGAATACCGCCTTCGACCATCAAGATGTATTTGCCGTTGTATTTTTTGATCGCATCTTCTAGGTTTTGCTCTGCCTGCCAGCCTGCCGCCGCCATCACGGTTTCGTGGTATTCAAGCGAGATGTGATCAAAGATGAGCGAGTCGATTGTGGGTGTGTCGCTTCTAAGGAGGCTTTCACTACAACCGGTACACTCTGCCATATGCAACCAAACGACGGGAAGTCTGTCGGTTAGCTCCGCCGCTTGCGCTACGAGGGGCACGAACGACTGCGGAAGCGCGAAGAGCGCCGTAACTCCAGCCGCCCACTTCATAAAGTCGCGTCTGGTAATGCCGTTGTCTTCTAAAATCGAGCTGATGGACTTGGAATCGCTCACGCGCTCAAACTCGGCTACTTTGCCAAGACGAGCGGAAAGCTGATCATAGAGAGCCTGGTACTCCATTCTGAATGTCCTCCTTTTGAAATGTAAACGCAATACTAGGCTTTAATTTCTTAATCGACACTTAGATACGATCGCATAAACTAATGAGTTAAGGCTACAAGATGTGTCTTTCGATCCCATCAAAGGTTGTCGCCATCGATGAAAACAACTGCGCAAGCGTCGAAACGCTGGGGGTGATCCGACAAGTTTCGCTTGATCTGGTAGGCGAGCCAGTCGCCATCGGCGATTTCGTGCTGATACATGTTGGCTACGCAATGGGCAAAATCGACGAAAAAGAGGCTCTTGAGAGCATAGCGATTTTTGAGCAGATTGCGGCGCAAATGGAGGACGGTACGATCGACGAAAACGAGGGGGATTTGGGGCTTGCGGCACGACTATCTAACTGAGTTTCGTGCCCCAAAACTGATCGCCGCCCTTAGTAGGCAGATTCACACAGAGGTAAATCAACCGTTTAAGATTATGGAAATTTGCGGCGGTCATACCCACACGATTATGAAGTTCGCTTTGCAGCAACTGCTGCCGAGTCAGATTGAGTTTGTGCATGGACCGGGCTGTCCCGTTTGCGTAATGCCAAAAGAGCGGATCGACCAAGCGATCGCGCTGGCAAATATGCAGGGCATGATTTTGGCGACGCTGGGCGATATGATCCGCGTGCCGGGCAGCCTTTCAAGTTTGCAGGAGGCGAGGGCGAAGGGCGCTGATGTGCGATCGCTCTACTCGCCGCAAGATGTGCTCGCGATCGCCGCCGAAAACCCATCGAAACGGGTTGTGTTTTTTGCGATCGGCTTTGAGACGACAACGCCGATGAGCGCTGCGGTGATCGAGCGAGCTGTCAAAAGCGGCGTTCGTAATCTGCTCTTTCACATCAACCACATCTTAGTTCCGCCGCCGATCGAGGCGTTGATGAGCGCGGGCGCTAAGATCGATGCGTTTTTGGGTCCTTCGCATGTGAGCGTGATCACAGGCAGCGATGTGTTTAAGCCGATCGCCGAGCGGTACAAAACGCCGATTGTCGTGAGCGGATTTGAACCGACCGATGTACTCCAAAGCGTGCTGATGATCGTGCGGCAGTTTAACGAGGGCAAGCGCGTTGTACAAAATCAGTACTCCCGCGCCGTTACCGCGCACGGCAACCAGAAAGCGCAGGAGATGATCGACCGTTATCTGTGCGTTCGCGATCACTTTCGCTGGCGCGGTTTGGGCGACATTCCCGCTAGTGCGCTGCGGCTTCGCGACGAATACGCGCACTTGGACGCTGAAGTGGTTTTTGCTGGCGATCTGCCTACCGCGCCGATCGATGATCACAAACTCTGCCTCTGCGCGGCGATCTTGCAGGGCAAAGCCAAACCGCACGATTGCAAGGTTTTTGGCAAAGCCTGTACGCCACGCTCACCGCTTGGCAGTTGTATGGTCTCTGGCGAAGGCGCTTGCGCCGCGTATTACAAGTATGGCGGGCTGTTGGAGCGGTAGCGATCTTCGTCATAGCACCGTGTTTTCAGCCTTTTTGCCGCTCCTCGCTGGTGCTTTTGCACGGGGTACTGCGTCATCTTCACTCGGCGCTTGGTCATTTACCGATAAGTAAACTCCCGTCGCGCCTCGTTCAGCTTCCTTGATCTCTCCGCAGTAACGCCTCGGGGCGAGGCTACTGCTCCGCGCACAAAATCCCTTCGCGATCAACGACAAAAAGCAATCGGTGTGCGGGCGTGTCATTCTGAACGAAGTGAAGAATCTCATCCTCCTGTCATTCTGAGCGAAGTGAAGAATCTAACACAGATACTTCGCTAACGCTCAGTATGACAAGAGTGTCGTTCTACACAACATAGTGATCAACGGTAATTAGTTTGTTTCGGTTGGTTTTGTGATGTTATTGCCTTTTTTGACTCGCCAGATTGTAATTGTTTTTGCGGCATTTGCGTTTTTGTCCATAACGCTATTTTCTGCGCCAAGCTCTCCGATCTCAAGATTGTCGATCCATAATGCATAATTAAACGCTTGGTTTCGTTCGCTATCAAAAAGGCTTGGTAAAATCGCGCTGTATTTATGATCTTTTTTGCCAATAAGCTCTGCTAAAGTCGGTATGATCTGTATATGAGTTCCAACTTTATTAGAAGGCAGCCAATTTTTATCAATGCCATATCCATAAAAAATGCAAGGTACTGCCGAGAGAGTTTTTGTATCAACGCTACTCTGAAAATGAAATCGTTCCGCGTGATCGCCCGTGATCACAAATAGTGTTTCGGGAGCGATCGCCTCAACGCTTTCTACAAAATTGCCCATTGCATGATCGGCATACCAAATATGTCCTAACTGATTTAGGGTTTTTTCATCATTTGCGATCGACGGCGGCAGAAGATTTTTGACTCTATCAATATCAAATCCTGCTTTGACAACATCGAGCGTATATGGGGGGTGGTTGCTGGTTGTTAGTATAAAGTGAAAGGTTAATCCACTCGGATTACTCTCTCTCTCTCTCTTGATATACTGCTCTACATAACTAAACAGAAGTTTGTCTGAACTTCCCCACGAATTACCGTCTTGCGTATTAAACTCGTTTGATCCATGAAACTCATCAAAACTCTGCGCCAATGCAAAGTTTTTTATATTTTGCCATGTTTCAAATCCTCCATACCAAAAAACTGTTTTATACCCCAAACTCTTCATCACTGCGCCGATACCTGTTGCGTACTTGCTGTGATAACTTGTCGGTTCATAGTTTTCATAAAATCCAGCGTCATGCATACCTGTAAGCAGACCATTAACGGCGGAGATCGTTCCTGAGCCGCGCGCAAGCATAACATCGGTGCTGAAGCTCTGTGCGGCGTTTTGCAATTTAACGCCTTTTTCCACAAGTCCAAGCTGAATATATTCGGGCAAAAATGTCCATAGCGCGTAGCTCTCGCCTAAAATAAAAATGACATTATTCGGCTGTGCGGATAACTTTTGTTCCAAAACACGCTTGGCAAACGCCTCTTCGATCGTGTCGGCTTGCGGCACTCCTCCAAGCGTTTCTATATGCTCTCTTAGCGCCTCTTCCGAGATATTTATGTTGATCGCGCTTTGCGTACGCATATATATACTTCGCACACGATAAAGCGCTTGACCATCATCAAGAATAGCTTCGTTTAATAGGTTTGAGCTTAGGCGGGCGGCGCTCTCCCAGTTGATCGAGTTTGCATAGTTAAACGCACCGCCATATCGCACAAAAATAAAAAAAACGACCAGACCCAAAAAAGCGACTAACCAGTAAATAAATAACAGTGTTTTGGTTTTGATCTTTAGCGTGAGAGTTTTTGTGTTGGTGATTTTACACATCGCAACAGTCAAAACCGTTGCAACGATGATCGCCAGCAGCGATCGCCATATCGCTTGATACTCTTCGATGACGGTATTGACGATAGCGCCAAGATCATCGTGAGCGCCGTTGATCAACATCATATCAAAACCAGAATTGTAGATTTCGTAATACGGTATTTTGGTAAAAAAGCACACCGTCAAAAAAACAACTGCCAGACTATGCCAGATTTTGCGGATCGTATCTGCGCGCCATTTCGTGAAAACAATTTGCGGCAGCGTGGAGAAAAGAAAGCTGACAAGCACGATCCAGCCTGCCGTTTTTAGGCTCAAACGCAAACCATACCATATACAAAGCAAAACATCTTTGGTTGAGTTTTCGTCTAGCTGATAACGATATGCGTAAATGAAAATTGCTCTAAATATCATAAAAAGTAGTACATAAAACAGAAACGCTTTTAACTCTTGCTGGATATTGTGAAAAAATTGGTTAAATCTGTGCATTAGTTGCTGGTTTTTTTGTTGTTAAAGAGTAAATAGTGCGCCGTCTGCTCCAGCGCGTCAATAAGCGTTTGACACTCGGCTGTCTCCTGTTCTGTCGCTCTCCAGTCGGCTTTTGGATCGGCGGGGTCTTTGGCGTATATCTTTCCGCCCGATTCGCAAAGGCGGCTAGAGGAGAGCAGAACCGGCGTCGTGTATGTGCGCGCGATGAAAACCGATCGGTCATCGCCAAAACGGTCGTCAAGCAGATCGCGCCCCAGCGTTGTGTTGGCGTGCGGCGCACCAATCAGCGCGGCGATCGTTGGAAAAAGATCGGTATGCCCCCCCGCTTGCAAGAGCCGCAAGCCGTTTGGAAACCGCTTGGGATAGTAGATGATCAGCGGTACTTGATACTGGTTGATCTCAAGCGCCTGATAGTTTTTGCCCGCGTGTTGCGAAAACTCGCCCGATATGCCGTGATCGCCCGTGATCACGACGATTGTGTTCTCAAAAAACTCCATCGTCTGTATCCGCTCAAAAAACTGCCGTAGCGCAAAATCCATCAGCTCCATAGCCTTGTAATCCGCCGAAGGGTAACCGTGCTCGGCGATCACGCTCTGACTCGGCTTGCTGTAATCAAACCCCGCAAGACCCTTTGGCACGGTAAATGGGCTGTGGTTTGAGGCGGTCTGAATCATCGCAAAAAACGGAGTTTTCTCGCCCTCCAAATAGTCCGCCGTCTCTTTGAACAGGTCAAGATCGCTTAGCCCCCAGACATCGGTGCGCAGCGTTTTGAAGTTGTCCTCTTCCAAAATCTTCAGCCCCTGTATATTGTTTGTCAGCACGCCGCGCAGATTCGCCCAGCCCGCATTTCCGCCGATAAAGTAGAGTTTATTGTACTCCGCAAGCGCATTCCAGATGACCTGCTGGTCGATCGCGTCCTGATCGCGCGAGGAGCTGGCAAACGCCCGCTGCGCGTCAGTAATGCCTGTGAGGATCGTGAAAAGCGCGTTCGCCGTCGTGCGCGAATTGGCGTAGAAGTTTGGAAAGTACAGCGACTTTGCCGCCAGTTCGACAAGAAACGGCGTAACGGGTAGTTCGTCAAACATCAGCGAAGTTCTGTGCAGGCTTAGGCTCTCGCAGACAATCAAAATCACATTTGGGCGATCTTTGCTTGTTTCGGCGATCGTTCGTTTGAAATCTAGCTCGTTTTTGCCGTCAATAGCCAAGTACTCGGCTATCAGCGGATACGCCGCTTTTGTCGCTTCAAGATCAAACTGTTTGATGTGCAGATCCCGCGTCGGTTTTGTGTCGTAGATGTTGAAGATCGGGTTAAGCGCGATCGCCGCAACTGCGCTGTTGCCGCTAAAGTACGCCTCGCTCCAGCGAAGCGGCATAAAGCGAAACGGATACTGCCCGTAGATCAGGATCGCCGCCGCAAAAAAAGCGATCGTAGCAGCAGATACGCGATCGCGTTTGCGGGCGTTTTGTGGCGCGCCGCCAAGCGAAAAGAGCCGCAAAAATAGCGCATACGCCAGCGCGGCAAAGATCGCCAGCGAAGCCGCGATCCAAACGATGGGATAGCTCTGCCAAACCATCAACGCCGCCTCTTTCCAGTCGCTTAAAAGCCAAAGCGCGTTGAAATTAACCCGCACTCCCAAGTAGTCGTAGTGTCCCGCGTCGCCCGCATAGACGATCGCAACAAGCAGCAGCAGCACGGCGTAGAAAACGGCAAACGGCTTGGCAAAGAGCGCAAATAGCCGCTCGCCGCGAGGGATAAACAAAAAGAAGATGATCGGTAGCGCTAGGTCAGTTGCCAGCCGTCCGTCAAAGCGCAAGCCGATATAAAACGCCCTAGCAATCACGCTCGCTTCAACATCGGCGGGCGCAAAATAGATCGCAAAAGCGGCGCGGGCAACGAGGAGCATTGCCCAGATCGCCGCGATCGCCGCCGCCGCAACGATCAACTGTTTGGTCAAAAAACGGGGTCGCTTCACTCGCCCTCTTTCGCCTCGCTTGTTGTGCCGCCGCCTAGCGCCTTGTAGAGTTCAACCTGCGCCGCGATGTTTTCAAACTCGGCGTTGTTGAGGTTCATTAGCGCGGTGAGATAATCGGTTTCCGCGTCGATCACCTCTGTGTAATCCAAGTATCCCGCTTCGTACTGATCTTTGGTCAATGAAAGCGCGTGAGCAAGATACGAGACCTGTTCGCGCAGATAGCCGAGCCGCTCGGTAGCCTGTCCGCGCCGACTAAGCGCGTCATTGACTTCGCTAAACGCAACCGAAACGGCTTTGCGATAGTTGATGATCGCGATCTCTTTGGCGGCTTTTGCGGCATCAACTTGTGCGCCGATCCGCCCAAACGATAGAAGCGGCACATTCATCGACAGCCCCGCTCTCATAAATTGCGACGAACTTTTGAACAGATCGTCAAACTCGCCGCTGCGAAAACCGCCTGCGCCCGTAATGGAGAACGATGGCAGGTATTCCGCCCGCGCCGCTCCGATACTGTAATTGCTCGCTTTCAGGTTTTCTTCAGCCGCACGAATATCGGGTCTGCGTAGCAGCAGATCGCTCGGCAGATTTGCCGCAGGAAGCGTTGTTTTTGGAAACAGGTTGGTTAGATCAACGCGATCTTCGATGATCGACTTTGGCGATCGCCCCAAAAGCACACTTAGCGAGTTTTGCGCCGCGTCTTTTCGGCGGGTAATATCCACAAGCTGCGATCGCGTGCCTTTCAAGTTCGCCGCAACTTTGCTAAGCGTCAGTTCCGTCAGAGCGCCCGCGTCCGCCTGCGCCTGCCTTAGAGCGTATGCCTCCTCTTTCGAGGCGAGCATGACATCAATGCTTCTGCTGTTGTACTCCAGTGCCAAAAGCGAGTAGTAGCTTTCGATCGCGCCGGCGATGAGCGAAAGTCTAATCGCCTCGCGCGTCTCTTCCATTGCGAACAGTTTCGACAACACCGATCGTTTGTTATCGCCAATCTTCGACCAGAGGTCAATCTCGTAGCTCAAAACGCCGCTAAGCGCGTAGGTGTCGGAGTGGATAAACTTGCTGTCATCGGCGGGGTTTCGCACCCAATCGCGCGATCTTTCGCCATTAGCGCTAATAATCGGATACTGCTGCGACTCGGCAATCCCAAGCGCCGCGCGAGCCTGCGCCACATTACCCGCTGCGATCAGAAGATCGAAGTTGTTTTCCAACGCCTCTTTGACAACCGCGTTGAGCGTCTCGTCGCCAAAATCTCGCCACCACTCGTTTGCAACCGCGCTATTTTCATCTGCCTGCGGCATTTCGATCTGCGGCGTTTCGTAGGTAGGCGTAAGCGAGCAGCCGACAAATGCAAACAGGGTCAAAGCGGTTAAAATGATTTTACGCATGCTTGTGCCCCTTAAAGATGTAGGCGAAAAGATCGCCAATCTTGCCCATATGTACATAAAACAGCGGAATGTAAAAGATCGCGATAAATGTAGCGGCAAGCATACCGCCGATCACGCCCGTGCCGATCGCGTGTCGCGCCGCTTCGCCCGCGCCGCTGCTGATCGCCAGCGGCAAAACGCCCAGCGTAAATGCGAGGCTGGTCATCACGATCGGTCTAAACCGCAATCTCGCCGCTTCGATCGCCGCTTCGACATGCCCCATTCCCTCTTCGTGTTTGAGCATTGCAAACTCAACGATCAAGATCGCGTTTTTCGCCGCCAGTGCGATCAGCACCACCAGACCGATCTGAAAATACAGTTCGTTTTGCAAACCGCGCAGCCAGACGGCGAGGATCGCGCCAAAGATCGCAAACGGCACAGCCGCCACAACCGCAAGCGGCATTAACCACCGTTCGTACAACGCCGCGAGGATCAAAAACACAAGGACCAGCGCAAAGACAAACGCCTGTATGCCCGTTCCGCTCATCGCTTTTTCTTGGTAGGAGCTGCCAGACCATGCGAGCGTGTAACCTTCGGGCAAAATCTCCGCCGCAACCTCTTCGATCGCCGCAATCGCCGCGCCCGTTGAGATGCCGGGTTTTGGTTCGCCCATCACCTGTGCGCTTGTAAAGAGGTTAAATCGTTGAACGACATCGGGTCCCAAAATCCGTTCGACTGTTACGAGTGCGCTAAGCGGCACCATCTTGCCCTGATGTGTCCGCACAAAAACATCGTCGAGGTTTTCGGGGCTTTTCCTAAAGTCGTGCCGCGACTGCATCATCACGCGGAATGCGCGGCTGTAGAGATTGAAGTCATTGACATAGTAGCTGCCGAAGGTCGATTGCATTGCGCCAAAGAGTTCGTTGATCCCAACGCCCAACATCTTCGCTTTGTCGCGATCGAGGTTGATCCGATACTGCGGCGTATTGACATTGATCGTGCTGCGAACCTGCGCCAAAAGCGGGTGTTCGTTTGCTTTGGCAACGACTTGATTGACGATCGCCGCTAGATCGCGGACATTGCCGCCTGTGCGATCTTGTATGTGCATATCAAAGCCGCCGCTGATACTTAGACCCATAATCGGAGGCGGGTTGAGCGCAAAGATCATCGCGTCAGGATTTTGCATAAACTTGCCCATAAACTGCCCAGCGATCGCCTGCGCATGCTGGCTTGGCTCTTTGCGCTCCGACCAATCTTTGAGTTTGATAAATCCCGCGCCCGAACTGGATTTGAGAGCTGAGGCGATCATGTCGAAGCCGCTCATAATCGTCGCGTGTTCCACCATCGGATTCGAGAGAACAAAATCGGAGATTTCGTCCGCAACCTTCTGTGTGCGATCGAGCGAGGCGGCGGGCGGAAGCATGGCTATAACCATCACAGCGCCCTTGTCTTCCATTGGCACCAACGCGCCCGGCACACGCCCAAATAGATCGTAGGTGATGTACATGAGACCCGCAAAGAGCAGTATAAACACCGCGCCAAAACGCACCGTCTGGCGCACGCCCGACGAGAAGTGGTTGGTGATCCAATTAAAGGCTTGGTTAAAGAGTCTCAATGGCAGGATCGGTTCAGGATCGTGCGCTTTAAGAAGCACGGCGCAGAGCGCAGGGGTGAGGGTGAGCGCACACATACCGGAGATGATCACCGAAATGACGATCGTAACCGCAAACTGTTTGTACATTGCGCCCGTGAAACCGCCCATTAGCGCAACGGGGATAAACACCGCGCAGAGGACAAGCACGATCGCAACGATTGGCGAAGTAACCTCGCTCATTGCCGTGATCGTCGCCTGTTTGACCGTCATATGTGAGTGCGTCCGTAGCAGCCGTTCGACATTTTCGATCACAATGATCGCGTCATCGACAACGATACCGATCGCAAGAATTAACGCAAAGAGCGTGAGCAGGTTGATCGAAAAACCAAACGCATACAGCCCCGCAAATGTACCTACGATCGAAACAGGCACGGCGAGCATTGGAATGAGCGTTGCGCGCCAGTTTTGTAGGAAGAAGTAGATGATGAGCGTAACAAAGAGCATCGCTT
>BNUO01000045.1 GCA_025997415.1 Campylobacterota bacterium | reverse complement strand
GCGGCATTTGCTACAAAAGAGCGCATTGATATATGGCGCAAAGCCGATGTATTGCCGATGAGCGCAATGGGCGAAGTCTTTGAGGCGTTTCACCGCACCAGCACAGGCACGGACGGCGATTGGCGCAATGTGATGCAACAGTTTTGCCGCTGCGCTTTGGCGTTTGCGTGGAGTAGTGTAATGGGATCGTCGATCGCAATGGACTCGCTATTTGGCTTGCCCAGAAAAAGCGAACTTAAATGCAATATCGGCGCACTTAAAAATGGATTTGTCAATATCGCAATTCACGGACATTCGCCCGTTTTGGTCAGCGCGATCGTAAAGGCAGGCAGAAGCGAAAAATGGATCAAAAAAGCGCAGGAAAATGGTGCGAAAGGAATAGAGTTTTACGGCATTTGTTGTTCGGGTTTATCGGCAATGTACCGCTATGGAAATGTGATCCCGCTATCAAATGCAACGGGGGCGGAACTTGTGCTAGGAACGGGTGCGCTCGATCTATGGGTTGCCGATGTACAAGATGTATTTCCTGCGATTATGGAGGTTGCAAACTGCTTCAAAACGACAGTGGTTACCACAAGCGATTCTGCGCGATTGATCGGCGCGGAGTTTTACGGATTTGATCACACGCATAGCAATATCGGCGAGGCGGAAAAAATCGCGGAAAAGATTGTAGATCGTGCGATCGAAAGTTTTGTTGTCCGCCGCGATATTCCGCGCCACATTCCGCAATATGAGATCGACGCACAGATCGGTTTTAGCGTAGAGAATATCAGCGCAGATTTTGGCTTGCAAACGATCGTAGATTCGCTCAAAAAGGGCGAAATCAAGGGCATAGTAAATCTTGTCGGATGCAGCAACCCGAGAGTAATTTATGAAAAATCGGTCGTCGAAGTTACAAAAGCGCTGATCGCAGAGGATATTTTGGTTTTAACCAACGGCTGCGCCTCGTTTGCGCTACTCAAACAGGGGCTGTGCAACAGGGGCGGGCTGAAATATGCGGGCACGGGTCTGCGATCGTTTTTGGGTGAAAAAGTGCCGCCCGTTTGGCACTTTGGCGAATGTCTAGATAATGCCCGCGCTTCAGCGTTGTTTAAGGCGCTGGCTGGGGCGGCGGGGCGTGCGATCAAGGATATGCCGTTTGCGTTTTGCAGCCCCGAATGGTCAAACGAAAAGGGGCTTGGGGCGGCGAGCGCGTTCAGAATGCTGGGGCTGAACTCCTACCACTGCGTCTATCCGCCCGTGCAGGCTTCAAAAGCGGTCGAAAAGTGGCTCTACGAGGAGACGAAAGAGATTTTTGGCGGCGTAATGCGCGTCAATCTCGACCCGATCGCCCTCGCTGCTGAAATCAAAACCGATCTGATCACCAAGGCACTTTAATAGTCCCCCCCCCCCTGTCATTCTGAACAAAGTGAAGAATCTCAGTCCGTCTTTATGGGGGGGGGAATAGACTGAGATTCTTCGTCGCTTCGCTTCCTCAGAATGACAAGAGGGCGCACAAAGCGATCGGTGTGCGCCATTCTGTCCCGCAGGGACAACACTTTATTAACCGTGGGCTTCAGCCTACGGACAGCGCGAACATATAAACCAAAGTCCCGCACAGGACGACACTGCTCAGCACGCTTCCGCATACGAGTGTGGGGCGATCTCCGCGATCAAGTGTCGTCGCTCTCCGCAGTAACGGACGCGGGGACGCGTCCTACTGCTCCGCCGCGGGACTTGGGAGAAGGGAGGGAGGAGGCGGGTGGTGCGTTGCCTTTCCGTAAGCTAAAGCATACGGTTAATAAAGTGCTGTCCCTGCGGGACACAGAAGGCAAAAACCTGTGTTGATGAGATTCTTCGCTAACGCTCAGAATGACAGACTCTTGTCATGTTGAGGAGCGAAGCGACGAAACATCTGTGTTTGATGAGATTCTTCGCTAACGCTCAGAATGACAAGGGGGGGGCTTTGCCCCAGAATAACAACTTGCTAAAGCGCTCTAACGGTACTCATATATTTGACAAGTTGCGCGATTGTGGTTTTGAGCTTATCGCGCCCAACAACCATATCGATCAGTCCGCTTGCGAGCAAAAACTCTGCGCTTTGAAACCCTTCGGGCAGATCCGCACCGATCGTCTGCTTGATCACCCGCGCACCCGCAAAGCCGATCATCGCGCCGGGTTCTGCAATAATCACATCGCCTAAAAAGGCAAAACTCGCCGAAACGCCGCCGAATGTCGGATCGGTCAAGATCGAAATGTAAGGCAGTTTTGCCTCGCTCAATTTCTTCAACGCCGCGCTGGTTTTTGCCATCTGCATTAGACTAAAAGTCGACTCTTGCATTCTCGCGCCGCCGCTTGCCGAGACTATGATCAGCCCCTGCCGTTTGGCGATCGCGCGATCTGCGGCGCGGACGATCTTCTCGCCCTCAACGCTGCCGAGCGATCCGCCCATAAAGTCAAAATCAAAAATCACGAGCTGGAGCGGTGCGCCGTCGATAGTGCATTCGCCCGCGATCGCCGCCGAGTTACGACCCGTTTTTTTGACGCTCTCCTCCAGCCGCTGCGCGTAGCTTTTTTTGTCGATAAACTCGATCGGATCGACCGCTTTTAGGTTGGCGTCATACTCGACAAAACTCCCCTCGTCAGCAAGTAGTCCGATTCGATCGCTTGCGCTAATTCGCATATGCAGCCCGCATTTTGGACAGACATAGAGCTTGGCGACAACCTCTTTGTAGTACATAATCGCTTGGCAATTTTTGCACTTGATCCAGTGGCTTGGAGCCTCCGCAGGATCTGGTCGTTCGCGCCGAAATAGGTTGGAGATTTTGCCAAAAGTCATAAGCCGCCTTCTACAAATAGTGCAACAAGCTGCTCAAAAATAGCCGTCTCTTGACTAACGATGAGTAGTTTGTCGCTCTCGTATCGGTGTAAATCACTATCAATGTGTAAACCCGCGATTATATCATACTCACGGTGCTTGCCAGCGCTCAGTACAAAGCGAACCGAGTGTGCGTACGCTAGGGAGAGAGCGAGTGCGCCGGGGCTGCGAAACTTGATCCCGTTTTGACGCAAAACTTCCGCCATTTGCGGGTGTGAATAGGCTTTTTCAAAGATTCCGACAAGCGGGGTAAATTGCCGATGAATGCTTAGGCATTTTTCGCCAGAGAGAAATCGGCGAAAGAGTGCGTTTGGGTTGCGGACAAAGCACTCGCCGCTGGCTATGTTGCACACGATCGAGATGATGGCAACGCCGCGCCGTTTGAGCGCAACGGAAGTACCAAAATACGGAAGCCCCGAAGCGATATTTGAACTGCCATCGATCGGATCAATGACGATCTCATCTTCGCCGTTGCCGATATGCCCGCACTCTTCGGAGTTGATCCGCCCAAACTCGCTTAGGTATTTGATAAAGATATTTTCAGCGATCAGATCGATCTTGAGGCTTTTGTCGCCGCCAAAACCGATCTTGCCGCCAGCGTAGGCGTAGATCGAATCATCGGCACCCTGAACCAACTCGGATATTTCGCGGTTGGCTGCGAAGACCGCCTCCTCAAAACCTCTCATTATGTGCGCAACGCTGCGATCATCGCCAAAGCCGCCGCTTTGCCGTCCGCCGCCGCTTTGACCACGAGGCTTGCGCCGCGAACCGTATCACCGCCCGCGAATACTTTCGGATTTAATGTGCGTCCGAACTCGTCGGCGACAATCCCGCCCTTGTCGTTTAGCGTTATGCCGCTTAGCCACGATTTGGCTTGGTGTTCAAAGCCCAGCGCCATAATCACACGATCGGCTTTGACGACCGTTTCGCTGCCTTTGATCAGCGCCAATTTGCCCCGTTTGCCATCGTCTTCGAGCTTGGTCTGGACAAACTCAACGCCGCTTAGCTTGCCGTTTGCGGCGATCACCTTTGAAGGGGCGTAGTTAAACAGAAACTCAGCGCCCTCCTCTTTGGCATTGACAAACTCTTTCTTGCTGCCGGGCATCGTCTTTTCGCTGCGGCGATAGACGCAGGTTGCCTGCTCCGCGCCGAGCCGCAAGGACGATCGCACGCAGTCCATCGCCGTATCGCCGCCGCCGATAACGACAACGCTTTTCCCGCGTACATCAAACGAACTATCCTTTGGAGCGCCAAAAAGCTGCTTTTGCGTTGCGGTGAGAAAGTCGATCGCGCTAAATACGCCCTTAGTATCTTCGCCTTCGATCTTCGCTTTGGTCGATGATCGTGCGCCAACGCCCACAAACACAGCGTGAAACTGTCTCGTAATGTCATCAAAACTTGCGCTAACGCCCACATCAACGCCCAAGTGAATCTTCACCCCCGCCTTTTGCAGCAGCTCAAAACGGCGTTCAACAACCGCTTTGTCGAGTTTGAAACCCGGAATGCCAAAGGTGAGCAGTCCGCCGGGTTTGCTCTCTTTCTCAAATATCTCAACTTCGATCCCGCCGCGCACGAGAAATGTAGCCGCCGAGAGCGAAGCGGGACCGCTGCCGATCACTGCCGCCCGTTTGCCGCCATGATGTTTCGGATATACGATCGTTTCGCCATTGGCAAAACCGCTTTCGGTGATCGCCGTCTCGATCGCGCCGATACTGATCGCGCCGTAGCCATCAACGCCTAGCGTGCATGAGCCTTCGCATAGGCGATCTTGCGGACAGATACGCCCCAAAATCTCTGGAAACGGCGAGTTTTCGTTACTGAGCCGAAAGGCGTTGCGCGGATTGTTCTCTGCGATCGCCTTGAGCCAATGCGGAATGTAGTTTTTGAGCGGACAGCCGTTTGCCGCACAGTACGGATCGCCGCACTGAACGCACCGCTCCGCCTGCGATCCCGCTTTTGCCGCGTCAAAGAGCGCGTAGATCTCGCCAAAGTGTTTAAGCCGCTCGTTCGCAGGCGATTTGAGCGGTGTTAGTCGTTCAGTTTTGATAAAGTTTTGCATAGTCTATTTACTCCTCAACCTTAATCCGCTTCATATGGAAACGAAACTTTCATATCTTTGGGGCTGACCATCCAGAAGTAGATCACCTCTTGACGGAAGTTATCCAGTATGAACTGCGCCTTGCGGCTATTTGTATCGTTGTGAAAACTCTTGAGCAGTTTTTTCAGATAGCTTTTGCCCTCGTCCTCTTCGTAGGTGTCGATCCGCACGGCGCGGACAAGCTCTTGGTTGAGCCTGTCGATAAAGCGCGACTCCTTGTCATAGACAAACGCCACGCCGCCCGTCATACCCGCGCCGAAATTCACGCCCGTTTCGCCCAAGATCGCCACCGCGCCGCCCGTCATATATTCGCAAGCGTGATCGCCCGTGCCCTCCACGACTGCAACCGCGCCGCTATTTCTCACGCCGAAGCGTTCGCCCACCGTACCCGCCACATAGAGTTTGCCGCCCGTCGCGCCGTAGAGGCAGGTGTTGCCCGCCGCGCTAAACTGTGCGCCCTGCACCTTCGGCACGATGACGATCTTGCCGCCGTGCATTCCTTTGCCCACATAGTCGTTTGCCACGCCGCTAATCTCGATATTCACGCCGTTTGCCAAAAACGCGCCCAGCGACTGCCCCGCTACGCCTTCAAGTTTGAGCTTGATCGTTGCGTCAGGCAGTCCGCGATCGCCGTAGTAGTGCGCGATCTCGCCGCTAATGAGCGCTCCGATACTTCGGTTCGTGTTGCAAACCGTGCGCGTTTCAACCGTGCGCTCCGTCGGTCGTTTGATGCTCGGATAGACCGCTTTTAGAAGGCTCTTTTCGTACTCGTTGCGATCAAACGGATCGTTGCTCGTGCCGCGCCATGTATTTGCGCCGTCGATCACCCTTAAAAGCCGCGAAAAGTCAAACTGCTTTGCTTTGTCCGATTGACTGACTCTGAACAGATCGCGCCGTCCTACGATCTCATTAAGGCTCTTGTAGCCCATCTGCGCAAGCTGCGATCGCACATCTTCGGCAAGCAGAGTTAGGAAGTTGATCAGTCGATCGACCGTGCCAACATAGTGTTCGCGTAGCGCGGCATCTTGTGTGGCAACGCCGACTGTACAACGGTTTAGATGGCAGACGCGCAGCATTTTGCAGCCAAGCGTTGCGAGCATTGCCGTGCCAAAACCGTAGCTTTCCGCGCCCAGCAGCGCCGCTTTGATAATGTCTTGACCTATCTTTAGTCCGCCGTCAGTTTGAAGCTCCACAAAGTCGCGCAGGGAGTTGAGTTTAAGCGAGTCGTGCGCTTCGGCAAGTCCAAGCTCCCAAGGGTTGCCCGCGAACTTGATCGAGCTAAGCTGCGCCGCACCCGTGCCACCGTCGCAACCCGAGATGATGATCTTGTCGGCGTACGCTTTTGCTACGCCCGCCGCGATCGTGCCAACGCCGCCGATCGAGACGAGTTTGACGCTGATAATCGCCGTAGGATTGACCTGTTTGAGATCGAAAATAAGTTGCGCTAGATCTTCGATCGAGTAAATATCGTGGTGCGGCGGTGGGCTGATCAGCGTTACGCCCGGAATGGTAAATCGCAGTTTTGCGATATACGGCGAAACCTTGTAGCCCGGAAGCTGTCCGCCCTCGCCGGGTTTTGCCCCCTGCGCGACTTTGATCTGAATCTCCTCGGCGTTGCGGAGGTAGGCGGGAGTAACGCCAAAACGACCAGAGGCGATCTGCTTGATCTTGCTGATCTTGTTTGTGCCAAAACGCACCTCGTCCTCGCCGCCCTCGCCCGAATTGGACTTGCCGCCGAGCCTGTTTAACGCCTCTGCGATCGCCTCGTGCGCCTCGCGGCTGATCGCGCCGATACTCATTGCCGCGCCGTTTATGCGGCTGACGATCTTTGAGACCGATTCGACGCTCTTGATGTCGATTGGCTTGCGATCGCTTTTGATGAGCAAAAAGTCGCGGATCGTCCGTTCGCCGCGGCTGGCGACAAGCGTTCTGTACGCCTCGTAATCCTCCGCTTTGCCGCTGAGAGCAAGCGTGTGGATCGCGTTGATGACGCTGGGCGAATAGTCGTGATACTCGCCGTTTGGCTGGAACTTGTACAAGCCGCCAATGTCGAGCGGAAAGAGGTGCGCAATGCTGCTGACAAACGCATTCTCACGCGCCGCTTTTAGCCTCGCTTCGATCGCGGCGTAGCCAAGCCCCGAAAGATGGCAAAACGCGCCGTGAAAGCAGTCATCGACAAGCGTTTGGTTTAGCCCAATAACATCAAATAGCGCCGAGTTGCGATAGCTTGCGATCGTGGAAATGCCCATTTTGGAGAGGATTTTCAGCAGCCCCGCTTTGAGCGCGCTAAGCACATTTTTCAGATCGCGCTTGATCTCGGCTGCGCTTTTGCCCGCCTCTTTCGCCGCTTCGCTTGCGGTTGCGTAGAGCAGATACGGATACATAGCGCTTGCGCCGAAGGCAAGCAAGATCGCCGCAGAGTGTGAATCAAGCACCTCGCCGCTAATGCAGACGATCGATACGAGATGTCGCTGATTGTGCGCCAAAAGCGCGTGGTTGAGATAGCCGCAAGCCATCGCCATTGGAATTGCCAGATGTGAGCCGTCAAGCCCGCGATCGTCCAATATGATCACCCTAACGCCATCTTTTTTGATCGCCGCGCTGACTGTGGTAAATAGCTTTTTGAGCGCAGTTTCAAGATCGCTTTTGAAGAGCGTTGAAAAGATGTGGCTCTTAAACTCCGCGTCAAATGTCGGCTTAGTACTGTCGCCAAAGTTTCGCAAAACCTCCAGCTTTTCGAGCGATAGGATCGGCGAATCCGCTTTGAGCCGTCTAGCGTAGTACGGCTCTTCGTTGAGGATATTGCACATCTGCCCAAAGCCTGTATTGGTGCTCATCACCACCTTTTCGCGTAGCGGATCGATCGGCGGGTTTGTTACCTGCGCAAAGCGCTGACGGAAAAAGTCGCTAAACGGACGCAGACTGTCGCTAAATGCCGCGCTGGGCGTGTCGTCGCCCATTGAGCCTGTCGCCTCTTTGCCCGTATCCATCATCGGTTTGATCACCTGTTCAATCACTTCGTTGGTGATCTGGTAGTAGCGTTGAAGCGGTATTAGCGCGTCGCCCAGCGTTACGGGCAAGATAAACTGCCCATCGATAAACTCTTGCAGATAGTACATCTTGGAGTTTAGCCACTCGCTATAGGGCTGAAGCTGCTCAAGATAGGTGTCGATCTCCTCGTTTTTGAGCACCGTTCCGAACTTGAGATCGACTGCGATCATCTGTCCGCTTTTCAGTTTTCCGCGCTCTTTGATCTCCTCGCTCGCTAGATCAAGTACGCCGTATTCGCTGGAAATGAGAATGCGATCGTCGTGTGTGATCGTGTATTTTGCAGGGCGCAGACCGTTACGATCAAGCGTACAGCCGATGTAACGCCCATCGGTTAGGCTAATTGCCGCAGGTCCGTCCCACGCTTCGTTTCGCGCGGAGGTGTATTCGTAAAACGCGCGCAGTTTTGGATCCATATGCGGCGCATTCTGCCAAGGAGCGGGGATTAGGGTGCGAATCGCCTTAAAGAAATCAACGCCGTTAATGAGCAAAAACTCCAGCATATTGTCAAGGCTTGCGCTGTCGCTCACGCCGGTTTCCAGAATCGGGAAGATTCGCTTTAGTTCATCGTCCGTGAAAACTTGGCTCTTCATCACGGCGGATTTGACGGCAACATTGAAACGGTTTGCTTCGATCGAGTTGATCTCGCCGTTGTGGGCGATCGCGCGAAACGGCTGTGCGAGCCTCCAGCGCGGCAGCGTGTTGGTCGAAAACCGCTGGTGAAAGAGCGCAAAACTAACGGCAAAATCGCCATCGCAGAGATCGGGAAAAAACTCACTAATGTGAGTTGGCATAACAAGACCCTTGTAGCAGATCGCGCGGGAGCTAAACGAGGAGATGTAAAACTTCTCGCACTCAACTAGGTGATGTTCAAGCTCTTTGCGCGTTAGATACAAAAGCGCCTCAAAGCGGCGCGTGGCGATCGGTGAAGCGGGCACGATAAACGCCTGCGTGATCAGCGGCAGAGTTGCAATCGCCGCCTCGCCCAGCGCTTCGGTGTTGATCGGCACTTGGCGAAAGAGCACAACGCGCAGATCGTTTTTCTCGCAAAACTCGCTTATCGTCGCCTTTTGCTCCGCCGAATCAAGAAAACAGTTGCCAACCGCGTACTGCGCGGGCAGATCGATGCCGTTTTCCCGTGCGATCTTACGCATAAAACCGTCGGGCATTGAAAACAGCAGCCCGCTTCCGTCGCCGCTCTTGCCGTCAGCGTCGATCGCGCCTCGATGGATCATTCGGCTTAACGCGGTGATCGCGTCTCGTGTCATCTTAAAAGATGGGATATTTTTGATATGGGCTAGGAGACCAAAGCCACAGTTATCTCGCTCGATGAGCAGATCGCGGTACTCACTTCTTAGTAAATCCATAAATAGCCTTGATAGATTGCGTATTAGGGGCGGGTATAATACACCAAAACGAATTATGACGGTTTAATGCGCGGCTACATACTAAATCTCAAAAAACATCGCGAAGAGGATGTCATCGCAGCGATCCTCTGTCCCGATCGGCTCTTTAGCCTCTACCGTTTCTACGGAGCGAGGCACAGTCCGCTTCAGCTTGGGCATAAGATCGACTTCGTTGCCGAGAACGATCCGTTCTTTATGCCGCGCCTAAGACAGGTCTCACATCTTGGGTTTAACTGGCTCTTTGACATTGAGCGAGTGCGGGCTTGGCAGCAGTTTTGCAAACTTCTCTTTGCACATCTGCGTCAAGTTGAGGAGATCGATCCGTTTTACTACGATCTGCTCGATCGCGCAGGCGGCAAACTTGAAACGATGCACCCGAAACGAACGATGATTGAAGCTGCGATCGAACTGTTTAACTACGAAGGACGGCTGCATACGGAGCTTCGCTGCCACCAGTGCGGAAGGGTAATTGACGACGATTTTGTCGCCCTGCAACGCGCCTGTCTGCCCGCGCATACGCTCTGTATCTACGCCGACGGATTTGATCGCCGCAAACTCGCAAGACTATTTGAGACTGGCGAAAGTCTGCTTTTTAACGATCAGGAGATCGCCTCGCTCTGGCGCGTGATTTTGGAGGGGTTGTAGCCGCGAAATGGTCGAAGCCCTGCGCCTCTTTGCGAACTCCGCCGATCGAAAATAGCCTAGCCTCCAACGCTTCGCCTATCGGCTCTAGCGCAAACTTATCTCTATATTTTCTCGGCGCGGTAAATAGCAGTTGATACTCCTCGCCGCCATAAAGCGCATACTCCTTAGCTTTTTCGCTGCCCAGCTCTGCGATCAGACGCATATCTGCAATCTGGCTTGGATCGTCAATCCGAAATCCCACGCCGCTTGTTTTTGCGATCTGCCTTAGATCGCCCAAAAATCCGTCGCTAATGTCGATACACGCGCTTGCGTACTTTCGCACGGTTTTTACGATCTCGCTCGGCAGTTTTGGGTAGAGGTGCGCTTCGGTTAGCGGGTGTTTTGCCTCGCCCGCAAGCAGCCGCTCCAGTCCAAATCTGCTCGCTCCAAGCGGTGCGCTCACATAGAGCAGATCGCCCGCTTTCGCCCCCGAACGAGGCACAAAACGGCTGGTCGTTCCGACGATAAACGCGCCGATCGCAAGCGTGTCGCTGCGCGTCGTGTTGCCACCAGTAACGCTCACGCCAAACGCCATGCACGCCTCGTTAATGCCGTCGTAGAGCTTGCCGATCCAGCGCTCGTCCAGATCGCTCGGCACGGCTAAAGCAAGATTGACAAACTTGGGCTTTCCGCCGCAAGCGTAGATGTCGCTGACATTTGCGGCGATTAGCTTGTAGCCAACGCCGTGCGGATCGAAACTGCGTTTGAAGTGGGTGTTTTCGATCTGCTCGTCGTTGCTTAGCAGCGCCAATTTGCCGCCAATTTTCACGCACGCGCAGTCATCGCCGATCGGTTTTAATATCTTTTTGCTACCGGGATTGAGCCATTTTGTTATGGCGTCAATCAACTCAAACTCATTTAACATAGCGATCCTTCAAAGCCGCTATTATATGATCTTGGCTATGCAAGAGACTTTACGCAAACTCCTATCGGCGCAGATCGCCCGTTACGGCGAGATCACAAAGCTCACGATCGACGCTAATCGTGAAACGATCGGCATTGTTTTGCAGCTTGAGGGCGACGAAAAACCCATCAACATCACGCTTGGCGGCTACTCTCTCGTTGCGAGTGGCGCACAGACGCTCTTTGTTGCCACGAAGTTTAATTGCGATAGGATATGGCTACGCAAATGGCTTGTCGATCACCCCAACTATTTAGCGCAGCCAATTCCGCCCGAGCTGCTACCGATCGTCGCCACGCTACTGACAAAGGACAAACAATGAGCCAATCCAAAACTCCACTATCCAAACGGCTGATCCCGCTCTCCATTCAGGGGATTTTGACGCTATTTCCGCTTATTGTTACGATCTATCTTGCCTACTGGTTTATCTCGATGGTTGAGCGCAATGTGAAGTCGATCTTGGAGATGATCCTACCCGATGGGTGGTACACCTATTTTCCGGGTTTGGGGCTGCTGGTAGGGCTCGCGGTGCTGCTCGTTACGGGTTGGCTGGTCAATGCCTACTTTATCCGCAAACTGATCGACTTTGGCGAACGGATTTTGGAGCGCATTCCGCTGATCAAAACCATCTTCACCAGTCTGCGCGATCTTGTTGGATTTATGGCGGTGGCGAAAAAACAGGACGCAGGCTCTGTGGTGTTGGTTAAACTGGGCGAAAAGAAGCTCATCGGATTTATCACCGACAATCACGCGGGTCGAACGCTTGGGGTTGATGATCCAAACCTCGTGGGCGTCTATCTGCCGCTTGGATATATGATCGGCGGTTACACGGTCTATATGGACAAAAACGAACTTACCCACGCCTCGATCGGCGCAGAAGAGGCAATGCGCCTTGTCCTCACCGGCGGAATGGCAAAATCGACCGAAAAACCCGAACCTCGCGCTGTGGATCTCGTTTAGTCGTCGTTGATCTATCTCGGTTTTCCTACTCTGCGAACGGACTGGACTGTTGGTCGCAGTCCGCGCACTGCGAGAGTTCTGTATCTTTATGTTTTGGAGTGAAAAATGAAACGATCAATGTTGCTACTTTTGCCGATCGCGCTATTTGCGTTTATTGCCTGCGAAAATCATACAAACCATAAAAGCGTAGCGGATTGGAGTGGTACATACGCAGGAGAAGTTCCGGGCGCAAATTCGGCGATAAGGGTTGAAATTACCTTAAATAGCGATGAAACCTACAAAGCGGTGAATCAATACATGGACAAAGGCGGCGAGATTTTTGAGAGCGTAGGCTCTTTTAGATGGCAAAATGCGAGCGTAATTATTCTCGATGGCGCTGAATTTCCACCATACTACAAGGTCGGCAAAAACAGTTTGACGCAGTTAGATATGCAAGGCGAACCTATAAGTGGCAAACTCACAGATCAATATGTGTTGAAAAAGAAATAACCGCATTGGAAAACTCTTGATATATTATCAAGTAATTTTTACCTGTAACAGCGGAGAATCATATGCCCAGACCCACAAAAACGATCAGCGATGTCATATGCCATCTGCACGAATGGCATTTGATGATGGAAAATTGGTATCAAACTGGAATGGCAGGAAAAAAGCCTGCAATCCCTGCGGAAGGTATTACATGGCAGACATTACCCATATTAAACCATAGGATTTATGAGAAATATAGAGGAACGGATTTAGAAAAATCTATCTCTTTGTTCAAAGAGAGCCATAATAAAATTATGGACATCATAGAAAAACATACGGACGATGAACTTTTCACAAAGAAAAAATACCAAATGGACAGGCACAACTTCATTGGGCGCATACCTGATTTCAGCAACATCAAGCCATTACGATTGGGGCTTAAAAACAATAAAACCATTAAAGAAAATGGTGTAATAATGAAGTACGGCAACACTACATATAACATACGCTATACGCTGCGCCGCAGTAGCGCTCTTGGTCATACGAAAACGCAGCTTGTCACTTGAAGATTACCAAAACACAATGCGCGGCATCTATAGCTCCTGCATCAATCAAAGTACGCTAGATGAAAGTCCGATGGCGTATAAAAATATGGAAACGATAGTTGGGGCGATCGATGAAACGGTAGATATTGCTGATAGGATCGCGCCTATCTACCACTTCAAGGTGAGTGAATAAATCGTTAGCAATTGCCTCGATGTGAAGAATCTCCTCTCCACCCCCCCCCACTGTCATTCAGAGGAGCGCGAAGCGATAGGACGCGTTGCGTCCGTCCGAGCCGAAGGCGAAGGTATCGCGTAGGAGCAGTAGGACGCGTCCCCGCGTCCGTTACTACGGAGTGTCAAGGAAGCTGAACGAGGCGCGACGGGAGCTTACTAAGATGTAAGTGACCGAGCGC
The DNA here is from genome assembly GCA_025997415.1 of Campylobacterota bacterium. Lineage (GTDB taxonomy): Bacteria > Campylobacterota > Campylobacteria > Campylobacterales > SZUA-545 > JAIRKM01. Next base: position 3,385 of record BNUO01000045.1, on the reverse strand, counting down.
CGAGTGAAGATGACGCAGAGATTGGCGAAAAGCACCAGCGAGCGGTGGTAAAAAGCTAAAACCGTCGCACGCGAAAACGCCCCCCCCCTATCCCCTGATCTGTCCGTTGCCCCTGATCTGGTACTTGTAAGTCGTTAGTTCGCGTATGCCCATTGGTCCTCGTGCGTGGAGTTTGTTGGTGCTAATCCCAACTTCCGCGCCAAAGCCAAACTGCCCGCCATCGGTAAAGCGCGTGCTTGCGTTGGCATAGACGCAGGCGGCATCGACACGATCCAGAAACGATTCGATCGCGTTCGCGTCATTTGCCACGATCGCCTCGCTGTGCAGCGATCCGTACTGAAAGATGTGCGCGATCGCCTCGTCGATCGATGCTACGACCTTGATCGACAGAATGTTGTCCAGATACTCCGTGCTCCAATCCGCCTCGTCTGCCGCGCCGATGTTGATAATCTCGCGGGTCAGTTCGCAGCCTCGCAGTTCGGTGTGGTGCAGGTCAAACGCCGCCTTGAGTTTGGGCAGAAACTGCGCCGCAACCTTGCGATCGATCAGCAGCGTTTCGATCGCATTGCACGCGCTGGGGCGCTGTACTTTCGCGTTAATGGCGATGGGTTCGGACATATCATACTCGGCGCTTTCGTGAATGTAGAGATGGCAAACGCCCTTGTCGTGCTTCACGACCGGCACGGTTGCGTTTTCGCTGACAAATCTGATCAGCCCTTCACCCCCGCGCGGCACGATCAGATCGATGTAGCGATCTTGCCTAACCAGCCATTTAACCGTTTCACGAGAGCCGTCCGGCAGCAACGCAACGATCCCGCTTGGCAGATTGTGGCGCGTCAAAACGCTCTGTAACGCCGCCGCGATCGCGCTACTCGAATGCGCCGCCTCCTTGCCGCCTTTGAGGATCGCCGCATTGCCGCTTTTTAGGCATAACGCCGCGACATCGGCGGTTACATTTGGGCGCGATTCGTAGATCGCACAGATAACGCCGATTGGCACGGAGATCTTCTCAATCTTCAGCCCCTCCGCCGTGCGCCAGCCATCGATCACGCTGCCGATCGGATCGCGCAACGCGGCAATTTCTCGAAGCGCCGTCGCCATATCACGGACGCGATCTTCGTTTAGCAGCAGACGATCGCGCATTGCGCTCACCATTGCTGCGCGATCAGCCGCCTCTAGATCAATCGCGTTTGCCTCCAAAATCGCAGGCAGACTCTCCTCCAATGCCGCCGCCATTTCGACGATCAGTGCCGATCGCTCCTTGTCGCTCAAAATCGCCGCCACACGCGCCGCCGCCTTTGCTTCGCGCAAAAACTCTGTCAAACTATTCATATTTTCTTCCATCAAAACTCCTCTTCTTTTGTGCGGTTTAAGAGCGTCAGCAAGCTCTCTTTGGGGCTTTTGCCGTCAAGCGCCAGCGTAACTTCGCGTGCGATCGGCGTGTAGAGCTTGTTTTGGACGGACAGTTTGACAATCGCCTGCGCTGTCGGCACACCCTCCGCCACTTCGCCAAGTTCGGTCAAAATCTCCTCCAGCCGCTTGCCCTCGCCCAGCCCAAAACCGACGCGGTAGTTGCGTGAAAGTGCGCTTGTCGCCGTCAGCGCCAGATCGCCCACGCCCGCAAGCCCCAGAAATGTTTGCAGTTTCGCGCCAAAATGAAGCCCAAAGCGAGTCATTTCGGCAAGCCCGCGAGTGATCAGCGCGGCTCTAGCGTTGTTGCCTAGACCCAGCGCATCGCCCACGCCCGCAGCGATCGCGATCACATTTTTGTACGCGCCTGCGATCTCCGCGCCGACGATGTCATCGGTTCGGTAGGTTTTGATCCATTGCGGAAAACAGCGCATAAACGCCGCCGCGCACTCATCGCTCACCGCCGCGATCGTAAGCGCCGTTGGCAGGTGGCGGATCACCTCTGCGGCAAAGCCCGGTCCGCTTAAAAACGCTAGATTTTGGGCGGGCGCGTAACCCGCGAACAGTTCGTTTAGAAAGCGACCGCTCGCCGTTTCGATCCCCTTGCTGGCAACCAAAATGCGTTGATCGCTAAAGACAAAGTTGCTCTCAAGCCACGCGCCCGTTACCTGTACAGGAAGCGCCATAACCAGCAGTTTTGCCTTCATTGCATCGGCTGTACTCACGCGATTTGGCAGCTTGCGATCGCTGCGCGAGAGGATACACGCCTCAATTCCAGACTGCAAAAACGCCTCTTGTAACGCCTGCCCCCACTTGCCCGCACCGATAATCGCTAGTTCCACAAAAAAGCCTTACGGTAAAATCTGAACAATTCTAGCGTTTTTGATTTGAGGCAAAAGTGAAAATCCTATTTAGAGCAGATGCGTCCGTTACGATCGGCAGCGGACATATCGTGCGCACAATCACGCTTGCAAACGCGCTTCGATCGCGCGGCGCGGAGTGCTCTTTTGTCTGCGAGCGGCTGGAGGGAAATCTCACCAAGTTGGTTGAAACGCAGGGCTTTAGCATCTTCGATCAAACGCCTGAAAATTGCCATTTCGATTATCTCGTCGTCGATCACTATCAGTTAGATATTCAATACGAAGAAAAAATGCGTAGCTGCTGCGAGAAGATCGTTGTTATTGACGATCTGGCAAATCGCAGACATAACGCCGAACTGCTTTTAGATCAAAACGCCACCGCTTCGAGCGAAAACTACAGAAGTTTAGTCAATGCCAACTGCGCTCTGTTGCTTGGAACAAAATACGCGCTTTTGCAGAGCAATTATGCTCTTTGGCGCGATCAAACTAGCGTGAAAGATGGCGCGATCAAAACGATTTTTGTCTATTTTGGAGCTGCCGATCGGGACAATTTAACAATACGAACAATGCTGGCATTTTGTGATCTTTTGCGCGATGATCTAACTCTGATCGTTATGCCTAGCAGCGAGAATAGAGAGTCGATCGTACGGTTAGCCGCAGATCGCTCAAATATCACCGTTTGCGAGCGTGTTGATAGCCTTGCGCCGCTGCTTGCCAAGTGCGATCTAGTAGTTGGCGCGGGCGGCACGAGTTCGCTTGAACGGTGCGCGATGGGACACTATGCGATTGTTATTGCGATCGCAGATAATCAGATCGCCATTAGCGAGGAGCTATCAAAGCAAGGTTTTATCGACTATTTGGGCTACAAAGATCGCGTTGATCGTCAAGCGATTTTTCATGCGTTAAAAACGAGAATAAGTAGCGGCAACGATCCGCAAAAATCGGCGCATTGCAAAACGCTAACTGACGCTCGCGGCGTTGATCGCGTTGCAAACATTATGCTCTTAAATCAAAATACGCCGTTAATTGCAAGGTCCGCCACAGCCGATGATGAAGCCTTAATCTTTGAGTGGGCGAACGATCCGCTAACTCGCGCTAACTCATTTAATCAAGGA
>BNUO01000044.1 GCA_025997415.1 Campylobacterota bacterium | reverse complement strand
GCGGCGTTGAAAGCGCCAAAGGCGTAAAAGATCAAACGCTAATTCGAGAGTTTATACGAGCGGCAAAAAGTAGATAAGAGACTATCAACAGTTTAGCCGAGTAGATATAACCTTTTTCGTTCGCCTGAAGTTGCGATATTTAACTGTTCGCGGTACTTGGTGATCGTGCGCCTAACCATTTCAACCTTAAACTGATCTTGCACGAGTTTTAATAGCTTTTGATCGCTTAACGGCTTGTGGCGCGGCTCCTCTTTGATCAGCTTTTGTACGAAATCTTTGATCGCCCTCGTAGAGGTTTCGTCGATCGAAATAGAGAAGAAACTTTTTAGCGTAAAAACACCGCGATCACAAGCGAGATATTTACCGCTGATCGCGCGGCTGATCGTGCTGGAGTTTCGCCCCAAATCTTCGGAAATATCCGCTAACTTCATCGGCTTGATCGCGCCGCCCATAAAAAAGTCATACTGATAGTTGATGATCATTAGTCCGATCTTGTATAGCGTGGCTTTACGCATTACAACCGCATCGACAAGATCGCGCGCTTCTTTGAGTTTAATGCGTACAAACTCCTCTTTTTTTACTTCTGGCAGCATTGAAAGATCGTCGATATTGATTGTCGGATAAAACGCTTCGTTTAACTTCACCTGCAACTCGCCGTCATCGTTAAAAACAAAAATATCGGGTATGACCTGAATGGACTCTTCCATAAAATCAACGGCGGGCGGATTGCGCAGACGCTTAAATAGCGTCATCGCCTCTGAAAATCGCTGCTCGCGGTGAAACTGCGATAGATTTTCACGATTATAGATCAGCGTTTTTACAAGCTGGTACAGCTCTTCGTCAAGATCGTATTCGCGCAGTTGAAACAGAAAACACTCCGTAATATCTTTTGCGCCAACTCCGCATGGAGTTAGATATTCAAATCGTTTTCGCACGCCTTCAAGCGTAGCTTCCGATACGCCAAGCCGTTTTGCGATCGCTTGCATATCTCCATCAAAAAAACCGTCCTCGTCAATATATTTAATCAGCTCCAATGCGATCGTTTTACTGCTAGGAGTTGGAAATAGATGATCGGTGATCTGATTGTACAATGAATCGTAAAGCGAATCTTTTACTAAAGTTGTTGCTTCGATCGCCTCACTGATAGAACTTTTTGGTTCGGTTCGGCGGTGGTATTGATCGTCAAAACCTAAAAAATCTTCATCTTCCCATTCATCTTTATCGTTAAAATCATCGATCGATATTTCGTTGCCAGTTTCGATATGCACAAACGGATTGATCTCGGCTTCGAGTTTGAGTTTTGCCTCCAGCTCGTCGATCGGACACTGCAAAAGTGGAAGCCAGTTGCGCATTGTTGCGCTGATTTTTCCTTTAACGCCTACATCTGCTCTTAGCTTCATAGTCTAAAGTTCTCGCCTAAGTAATTGGCAATGACCAGCGGATCGCGCCCGACCTCGTCCGCCGTGCCGCCTGCGATAATGTTCCCGCCGTGCAGTACATAGGCGTAGTCGCAGATACTCAAAGTCTCGCGTACATTGTGATCGGTAATGAGCACGCCGATCTTCGCGTCGCACAGCAGGCGCACCATCTTTTGAATATCCGCAACGGCGATCGGATCGACCCCTGCAAACGGCTCGTCAAGCAGGATAAACTTAGGCTCGCTCACCAGCGCTCTAGCGATCTCAACGCGCCGCCTCTCGCCGCCTGAGAGATTGACCCCGCGCCGCGATCTGATCTGCTCAATGTTGAACTGTTCAAGCTGCGTTTCGACCTTCTTCTGCTGCCGCTTGCGATCGTTTGGAAACGCCAGTTCCGCCGCCAGACGCAGGTTTTCATCAACCGTCAAATCCTTGAAAATGCTCGACTCCTGCGGCAGATAGCCGATCCCCAGCCGCGCTCGTTCGTGCAGCCGCAGCGAGGATATTTCGCGATCGTCAAGCCAAACTTCGCCGCTCGTTGCTTCGATAAGCCCGCAGATCATATAGAATGTCGTCGTTTTGCCCGCGCCGTTTGGACCCAAAAGCCCCACGACACGCGAACTCTGTACGCCAACGCTTACGCCGTGCAAAATCTCGGTTGTCTTGTAGCGCTTGACCAGATCAACGCCGCGAAGCGTGTGAACTTCACTCATATGAAACCACCCGCCTTTCGCCCTCAAGCGCGATCGAAACCGTCGTAAATGGCGTCTGCTCCTCGCGCAGATACCGTTCGATCGCCTCGTCAGCCCACTCCACAAACGCCCAGCCGACAAAGAGCGACTCCGCCAGCCCCCGCGCAAAAAACTCCGCGCTTCCAACGCGGTAGAGATCGATATGCGTGAGATTTGGCGCGTACTGGTGCATAATCCCAAAGCTGGGCGAGGCGGCATCGTCGATACCAAATTGCCGCGCAAACCGTTTGACAAACGCCGTTTTTCCAGAGCCCAGAGCGCCGCGAAGCAGTACGATCACACCGTTTGGAAACTGCGCGATCAGTTCAGAGCAGATCGTGTCAAACTCCTCAACTGACGCGATCGTAACCTGCTTCACAACTTCGCCGATACAGCTACGATCTGATCGAGTTTTTTGCTCGCCTTGCCCGAATAAAGCGCTTCGCGGGCGATCGCTAACCCATCTTTGATGTCCCGCGCCATACCGATGACCTCCAGCGCCATTGCCGCGTTAAAGAGCACAACATCGCGCTGCGCTTCGGTTGCTTCGTTGTGAAAAATGTTGCGCGTGATCACGGCGTTGAACTTTGCATCGCCGCCGCGAAGCGCCTCCAGCGGCGCGCGCACCAAGCCGAAATGCACAGGATCAAGCTCGTAGAGACGGATCGTTTCATTTTGAAGACGAGCGATGTGCGAGGGACCAGAAAGCGTCAGTTCATCAACGCCACCATCGCCGCACGCAACCGCCGCCGATCGCGAACCCATCTTCTTGAGCACTTCGGCAAGGACAGGCGTAAGGTTGTGATCATAAACGCCGATAAACTGCTTTTTCACGCCTGCGGGGTTGGTCAAAGGTCCCAAGATATTGAAAATCGTGCGGTGATCGAGGCTCTTGCGAATGGGCATAATGTGTTTCATCGCAGGGTGGTGTTTTTGCGCGAACATAAAGACAAAACCGGTCTCCTCGAGCAGTTTTACCTGTTGATCGGGCTTCAGCTCCAGCGAAACGCCAAGCGCTTCGAGCGCGTCCGCGCTGCCTGATTTACTGGTGATCGAACGGTTGCCGTGCTTTGCGACAAAACCGCCCGCCGCGCAGAGCAAAATGCTTGTCGTCGTTGAGATATTGAACGAATAGCTCTTGTCGCCGCCTGTGCCAACCACATCAACTAGCTTCTCCTCAAGCGATTTGTCGATGTTTAGTTGCAGCGCGTGCGAGATCATCACGCTCGCCGCCGCCGCAATTTCGTCGGCATTTTCGCCCCGCTCAAAGAGATCGCGCAAAAGCGCTTGCGCCTCCTCAAACCCCATAGCGTTTTTGAAGAGCTTGTCAAACTGCTCCGCAGTTTCGCCATATGTCATATAAGTTCCTTTACAAATCGATCTTGCGAACCCTTTGGCACGGTGCGGCTCGCGGGGATCTCTAGCACGAGATACGAAGCGCTTTTGGTCAGAAATTGGAGCAAAATCTTGTCGCCAACCTTGACCTCTCGGCTTGCCTTGACAGGCTTGTCGCCGATAAAAACTGCGTTGTGTGCTATCATATCTTGTGCTATAGCCCGTCGTTTGACGAGATTTACAGCGTTCAAAAACGAGTCTATCCGCATGCCGCCTCCTTTGAGATGATCGCTTGGCAGATTTTAGCCCTGATTCACTTTAATTTGGATTGGTTTTTGCTTGTGTAACGAAATATCAGCCTCAGATTTTCTCGCAAAACGCAGCTCGTTCGATGCCGTTTTTGATGTGCGATCGCCGCTGGAATACGCTGCGGCTTGCGTTCCACACTCCACGAACTTTTACGCGCTAGACGATGAGCAAAGAGTCGATGTCGGCACGCTCTATGTGCGAACGCCGCTTGAAGCGAGAGTGCTTGGCGCGTCGTACATTTGCAAAAACCTAGCCGATCATCTAGCGGGTTTTGCCAGCCGATACACGCCGGCGCACCGCATTGCGATCTACTGCGCGCGCGGCGGTCTGCGTAGTAGCTCGGTTGCAACCGTGCTGGGGAATATCGGCTACCGCATTTGGCGGATCACGGGCGGCTTCAAAGCGTACAGAAATGAGATCCTATCGTTTTATCAAACCCTGCCGCCGTATAGGTTTGTCGTGCTTGATGGCAACACGGGAAGCGGCAAAAGCGAGCTGATCTTGGCGCTTGAAAGGAGTATCGATCTGGAGGGTATGGCGCGGCACAAAGGATCGGCATTTGGCGAGATTTTGGGTGCGCAGCCAAAGACGATGAAGTTTGAAAACGAGCTACACTTTGAGCTAACGCGACTGGGCAGCCTAGAAGCGATTGCGATCGAAGCGGAGAGTAGAACCATCGGGCGCGTTACCACTCCCGCGTCGGTTTATGCGGCAATGCAAGCGGGAAAACGGGTTTGGATCGACTGCTCCATTGACGATCGCATTAAGCGAACCGTTAGAGAGTACGGCGCGATTTCTCAAGAGTTTTTTGACCGTTCGATCGCGCGAATTACACCACTGATTGCCCGCACCGTTTTGAAGGAAATCAGAGAGTCGTTTGCAAAGCGCGATCTAGAAACTTGCGCATTTTTGTTGCTCACCGAGTACTACGACAAGGTCTACAAAAAACCGCCGCATATTGACGCAGTTGTGCGCTTTGATACGCTCGCAAATGCGTGTGCAGAGCTTGAGGCGATCAGACAATGCGTATAATCACCGTTTTTTTACTCTTCTTTGGCGTGGTATTTTGTGCGATCGATTCGGCTCACTATGTACTCGATCGCGTTGGCGAGAAGCAGGAACTAAAGATCGCAGTTAATGAAAAATGGATCGCCGTTAATCACACAACCGATGAGCTAGGACTAACGATCGATGAAAAAAAACAGACAATCACCGTCTGGGCGCTCAAGAAAAAGATCAACGGGCTAATCGAAGTGGTTTTAGTCGATCGTGATGATAGCTATTTTCTTAGCTTTGAACTCTACGATCCAAATAGCCCGTACAAACTCTTTTTGCACGATAAAAAACCAGATGGCAGCTCTGCGATCGGCGGCACAAATGGCAAAGCAAGAATTGAGGAAAGCTATCTATATTATGAAGGTGAAAAGAGCGGCAATTTTACCATCTCATACACCAACAAAAACGATCAAACAGTAAGCAAATTGATCACCATTAGCACGCGCGGTCTTAGCGCTACCGATACGCTTCTTGAGATTGTTAGCGGAGAATCAAAAAGACTGATCATTGACTGCTCTTTTTCGCCGCAGATTGAGATCGTTGTTGAGCCTGAAAACGGCGAAGCGTTTAGCGACGATCAAAGCATTATCTATCACGCTGTCATTGACGGTGATGATCGGCTAGTCTTTCTGCTTGATAACGAACCGATCATTTTGCCGATCAAGGTCTATGAACGAAGATCGGAGATTATCATCGGCACAAGGAAGCTGCAAGAGCTAATCCGCAGACAAAACGGTCTGTATCAGCAGTTTCGCGTGGCAACAAGCGGCGAACTCTCAATGCGGTTTTTTACCGATGACAGGATAGTATTTGAGCTTATTTCACCCGCCGAAACGACTTTAACCATTCGTGATGATCATAGCTTTTGGATTCACTACAAAAACAGCGATTTTCTCATCGACAAGAGCCTTACAATCAGAGGAGTAAGCAACAAAAAACAGTTTGTTTTCAAGTTGGCAAAAAAAGTCATCGTTAATGCGGACGGCAGCGTTACTGCGAGATAGCTTTGATCACCTTATAGCCGTCAGTCCGCACCAAAATCTCGATTTTTGTAAATAGGGTTTTCAAATGATTTTCATACGGTAGTTGTGCGTTGGCAACCATATACAATTTCCCGCCGTTTTTTAGCGCAGTTCGAGCCGATTTGATCAATGCGATTCCAAGTGTCGTAGAGGTTTGCGCTTCACTATGAAACGGCGGATTCATCACGATCGTATCGAAGTAGTTTTTCTTCTCAAGTTTTGTTGCATCGCACCAGACAAATGCTGCAACCTTACTTGTGATATTGATCTTTGCAAGTTCCAAAGCGTTGTAATCTGCCTCGTATAAAACCAGTTCTGTGATCGCTGGATTTAATATCTCTTTTGCAAGTGCGCCCCAGCCCGCTCCAATATCGGCAACTTTACCGCTAATTGTCTCGCTTTGTAGCGTTTTGATCAGCAGTTTTGATCCAAGGTCGATCGCTTGAGAGCTAAAAACTCCTGCGGCTGTTTTGTATCCTTTTTCGATCGTTCTGATTGATCCCTTTTGTAGCCACTCTTTTAAGAGAGTTTGATCGATCGAACTTGATTTTTTATGCGCCCAAAATAGCGTAATATGGTGTTTGTTTTCGTACCTGCCGCTGCCGAATAGTTTTTGAGCATTTTTTGCCAAACTCTTACCGCCAATATCATTTGGAGTTGGTAAAATAACCACTCCGTTTTCGCTCAAATGCTCTGCGGCAAATGCGATCTCAAAAAGCGTTCGCTCCTTGTGTTTTGAAGCGCATACGATTGCCGTACTCCACTCGCCATTTTCGATCGTCGGTTGGACGCTAAATCCGCCCTTTTGCAGCTCGTCGTAAAACGGATAAAAGCCCTGTACGCACAAAAGCGCTCCAAACTCACGCAAAAACGGATGCGGTTTTGCGCCGATACAGATCGCGCTAACGGATCGATCAAGCCTTAGCCGTTCAGAATCCGCCGCCCAGCCCAGCGCCGCCATTCGATTGTCAAAATCATCATTCATACGCAAACTTTATCATAGTTTAAGTTTATAGTGCGATAATGCGCGTTCATTTTCCATAAAGGAGCAGTTATGAGACATTCACCAATACCAGCAGTTGCCCGCCCGTTTGCCGTTTCGCTCCTACTACTACTCTCTCTATAACCCTTACTAAAACCCGTTACACGCACCAAAAACCATGCGGTTTTTTTCGCCTATTGGCGTTTATTGTTATAAGGATTACTATGTCTGTAAAATTGATACAGATGTTTGATACAACATTGAGAGACGGTGAGCAAGCGCCCGGCGCGGCTATGAGTATGCACGAAAAAATCGGCTTGGCAAAAAAGCTCGAAAAACTGGGTGTAGGCGTGATTGAAGCAGGCTTTGCGCGATCGTCCAAAACCGATTTTGACGCAATTAGACAGATCGCTAAATGCGTTAAAGATAGTACGATCTGTTCGCTTGCCCGCGCAAATGAAAAAGATATAGAATCCGCTGCCGAGGCGTTGCACGATGCGAGAAGATCGCGTATTCATATCTTTTTGGCAACCAGCGATCTGCACTTGGAACAAAAGTTGAGAATGAGCCGCGAGCAGGCGTTGGAATTGGCGGTTAAATCGGTTACAAAAGCTGTCAAACTCTGCGATGAAGTGCAGTTTAGTTTTGAAGATGCAAGCAGAAGCGATTTCGCGTTTTTGCAGCAGATGACACGCGCAGTTGTCAGTTGTGGCGCAACGATCGTCAATGTTCCCGATACCGTTGGTTTTTTGCTGCCCTCCGATGTCAAGCCGCTTTTTGAGGCGGTTGCAAACGCCGCAGACGATCGCGCCGTGATCTCGGCGCATATGCACAACGATCTGGGACTAGCGTGCGCAAATAGTTTAGCGGCGATCGAAGCGGGCGCAACGCAGGTAGAAGCGACGATCAACGGCATTGGCGAACGCTCAGGCAACGCAGCGTTAGAGGAGATCGCCGTCATCATTAAGACAAAATTAAGCCACGCCTACGAAACTCGGATCGCAACGCGCCTCTTGTCGATCGTTAGCGACGAAGTTGCCCGCATATCGGCTATGCCAAAAGCGCCAAACAAAGCGATCGTTGGACAAAACGCCTTTAGCCACGGCAGCGGAATCCACCAAGATGGCGTGCTCAAAAGAACGGATACATACGAGAGTTTTAGCGCGGATCTGGTAGGCGCAAAAGCGGCGCGAATTATTTTGACGCGACATTCGGGAGGCAGCGCGATCAGGCGAGTTTTGCACGAAAACGCGATCGCGGTCGATGATTTTGACAGTTTCTATGCCATTTTCAAACGGCAGGCGGAGGCAAACAAGATCATTTCGTCCGAAATGTTGAAAAATATGGCGCTAATTTAATGGCATAAAGAATATAATCAAGCCAATATTTCGTGTAAGGAAGTGTCCATGAGAAGTTTAGCTGGTGTAGTGGTGAGCGTTCTTGTGCTTTCGAGCGGCGTTGCGGCATACGATGCAGAGAGGTATGCTGCTGGTGAAGAGCTATTCAAACAGTGTCTGCCGTGCCACGGTCAATACGGCACAAAGCAGTCGATGGGTACGAATCGCGACATCACAAAGTTGGACGAGCAGCAGATCGCCAAGATCCTCAACGACTACTCGCTGGGTCGCAGCGAAGGTGCAATGACGGCTAAAGCGTCGCTTCTTGACAACAAAAAGATCGCCGCTTTGTCAACATACATCGCCAATATGAACACCAAGTACGGTCAAGAGCTGTTTGGTTTGCGCTGCTCTGGTTGCCACGGTAGAGACGGAGCCAAAAGCGCGTTTGGCAAAAGCGGAGTTGTGGCGCGGTTAAGCGAGCAGGAGCTTGTTACCGTGCTGCACAACTACCAAAGCGGTACATACGCGCACGGCTCAACTGCGAACGCTATGAAGGGTCGAGCGATCACGCTTAACGATCACGATGTCAATGCGCTTGCCCGTTACATAGACACGATCAAATAGCTTCTTGCCCTGCGAGGCGTTGCTTCGTGGGGTACTTCGTCTTGCGTTTCTGCGTTTAATTCTCTTGAGTTTGGTTGAAGTTGTTGTCGGAAAAAAAGAAGTTCCCAAAAGGATTGTACCCTTTGGGAGGGGGCTGTGCGGTCTTACCAGTTAGACTCGCGGCGTGGAGCACGAGCTTCGCGCTCTCTAGCTTCGTTGACGCGCAATTTGCGTCCGCCGAAATCCTTATCATTAAGACCATCGACCGCTTTTAGCGCGTCGCCATCGTCCATCTCTACAAAACAGAAACCGCGAAAGCGACCAGTCTCACGATCGTTCATCATACGAACGGCATTAACCGAGCCAAACGCCGCGAATGTTTTGCGGATGTCCTCTTCACTAACTTGATACGGGAGGTTGCCAACATAGAGTTGCTTCATACACTTCTTTCTAAAAACAGAATCAGGATTGCTCCTTAAACAAAGCCCGAAGGCACCATCAAACCCTGCCAGACAATAGAATGCTTACAAAACTCCCAAATGCCCCCCTGATTCGGGAAAATGCACTTAACTATAACACTTCTTACCTAAATTAATTAGCGAGGCGGAAAAAACTCGCTCAAAACGGACGGCAAAACCGAAGAAAACGACAGCTATAATGAAAAGAGAATAGTTGAGGAGAGGCTAAATGCACATTCTTGCGGCGACAGATTTTTCGCCCCGTTCAGAGATTGCGATCGCAAAAGCGGCGCGGCTTGCCAAGCGGTGTGGCGCGAACTTGACGCTTCTGCACGCGATCGACAAATCCTTTTTCGAGCGGCTGCTCGCAAGCGATCAGGAGGCGGCGGCGCAAACCGACGCAGAGGCAAAACTGCGCGAAATTGCAAGGGCGATCGGCGCGGAAGTACAGGTGCGAGCGGCGGTGGGCGATAGCGCAGAGACGATCGTCGGCGTTGCAACGGAAACAAAAGCCGATCTTATCGTTATCGGCGATCACGGCGAATCTCGCCTGCGCGATCTGTTTTTGGGTACAACGGCGAAAAACACAATCGAGCGATCGAGCGCCGCGCTCCTGATCGTCAAAAACGAGCGACTGGGCGATCACTCCAAAATCCTGTTGGCAACCGACTTTTCCGAAGGTTCAAAAGAGGCGATCGGCTATGCGTACAAACTCTTTGCAGACGCGGATTTTCTCATCTTCAACGCCTACCTTGCGCCGGAGGATATTCTCTCAGGTTTCTACTCCGTTGCAACTTCCGAAGCAGGAACAACATTGGAAGCGCTGCGAAATCAGTCGCTTAAAGCGATGGATCGTTTTGTCGCGTCGCTAAACATTCCCGCAGAGAGGCTCAGCAGCTCTGTACGCGCAAGTACAAATCCCAGCGACGACATTTTGCAGTTTAGCCGCGACGAAGGCGTTGATCTCATCGTTGTGGGCACAAAGGGCGTGGGCGGTCTAATGCCGCTCATCATCGGTAGTGCAACCGATTCGCTTCTGCGCCACAGCGAAGTCGATATGCTTGTACTCAAAGTATGAGCGAGTACATTTCACAGGCGATCGGCGAGGTTGCAACGCTTGCGATCATCGGTTGCGCACTGTTTGTATGGCTCTGGTTTCGTTCGCGTCGAGCAGCAGCAGAGGATCGATCCACGCCCCATTCAGACCAACCGACCAGTGCAGATGAGCCGCAGTAACGCGCCCCGTACTGCCAACGCTTCCTAGCTCATCGCCCGCCAAAACCTCGCTTCCTTTGCTAACTGCGATCGTATCCATATGGCAAAAGAGCGTGAAAAGCCCCTCGCCGTGATCGATTAGCACAGAGTTTCCGCAGAAGTAGAGATTTTTTGCCAGCGCAACCGAGCCATCTTGCGGCGCGGCGATCGTCGTTCCTTTCGGCGCGGCGAGATCCATTCCGCTGTGCGGTCGTTTCGGCTTGCCGTTAAAAACCCGCCGCGATCCAAAGTAACCGCTAATTGGCGCAACCAGCGGCAGGCGCATGCGAAGCTGGCTGTGGCGATCGCCAAAAACGGCTAACGCCGAACGCATCTCCTGCTGCTCGCTCTGCGCTCGTTCAAGCGTAGAGGCGTTTAGCTCCACAAAACGATCATCGACTTTGAGCTTTTGCGTCGGATAGCTCTTTTTGCCAACCGCAAACTTCGCCTCCATTCGTTTGCCATCGGCGGTTTCATAGACGATCGTCTGTGTGCTGCCCTCTTTGGTGTCGATCGCAACTCCCACAATCGCCGTCCATTCGCCGTCAAGCCGCTCAACGCGCACACGAGCGCCGCCCAAATGCGCGATCGGCGCACTCTTGCCAAACTCGCCAAGCGGCACGATCGCAACGCCGCCCGGATAGCTTGCGTCGCCCGTCGCAAATAAACAGATAGCAAAAAACAGCCAAATTAGATAACGCATTTTGTTGTTTTAACTTAATCGTGCTTTGGCTATGCTTTGGCTATGCGACTTGATTTTAACCCGATCGCCGCGACTGTTGTTGATGGCGGTTTTTTTCTGCTTGACAGCGCATTTAACCTTTACCGCTTTGAGGGCGAGAGACTGCTAGAGCAGCGATCGCTCCTTGCGCTGCCAATCGACAAACCGCTGGCGGCTTGGAAGGGTGCGCTCAAAGAGAGCGGCGAGGCGGTTTTGTTTGGCAGCAGGTCGATTCGGTATTTTTCCGTGCTTGGCGGCGTGGCGCACAAGATCGAGCTGACCGCATTTGCGCCCGAAATTGCCGCAGAAAACGGCGATACCGTTGCGGTGATCGATAAAGCGGGATTTCTCACCGTTGGATCGCTCATCAAAAGCAAGATGATTTCACTCGCACCCGCGACAATTCACAAACCAACCGCGCTCTTTTTTAGCAGCGATTCACGATATATTTTTGCCGCAACCGAAGACGCTCAAGCGATTATTTACGACAGCCGTTTGCATAGAGTAAGCGTACAGTTTGATCTGCCCTGCGAAGTGAGAAACGGAGCGTTTATCGGAGATGGCGATCTGCTGCTCATTACCGCAAACGGAGAGATCACGGTGATCTCTTTTTACGCAAAAGGGGCGATCAAAGCGCATTTGAAACTGCCAAGCGCAGCCTCAAGCGCACTACTGATCACAAAAGATTACGCGATCGTTGGAACAGAGAGCGGCGAAGTAGCGGCAATCGAACTAGAAAAGTTTGAAGTGATCGGCTCGCAGAAGTTATTAGATGAGCCGATCACGGCACTCAAAAAACGAGGCGACAAACTCTTTGTACTTGGCGGCAAAAACGAGGTCTCATTTGTCGATTTAGGAGAGCTAAATAGCTTAGTTACAAAGCTATTTGCAAAAGAGGATTACCACGCTATCAGAGCGTTGCTTAGCGAAAACTCTTTTACGCTTTTAACCGATCGCTTTAGCGAACTGTGGGAGAAAGCGTGGAAAGAAAACGCTTTTTTAGCGGCAATGGAAGCGCTGGAAAACGGCGAGAGCACAAAAGCAACCGTCACAGCAGAGCCGTTTATGTTTGATCGCAAAATTGCGTCAAACTTTCACGAAGCACTTGGACTTGCAGTACATTTCAAATCGCTCAAAACCGCCGCCGTACGGAAAGATTATCTCGCGATCGATCGGCTCTTAAAGTTGTATCCTATTTTGAAGCAGTCATCAAGCGGAATAACATATATCAACAATCTAAAAACCGCCTGCGAAGAGGCGATCGCATTCGCGGCGGCGAAAGATATAGAATCGGCGCAAAAACGGCTTGAAGGATTCAACAACATTCTTCCGCCGTTTGTAACGCATATCATCACCTTTCCGGATCACTTTGCTAGGTTTATTGAGCTTTACAACGATCGCGAATGGGCGCAGCTTTTTGACTGGTGCGATCGCTATCCAATCTGCCGAGAACTGCCACACTTTAAGCAGTTAGAAAACGATGTCAAAACTCTGGAAGATTCGCTAAAACGGACGGCGGAAGCCCACCACTATTTAGCAACGCTTCCGCTGATACAGGCGTTGCAAGATTTTGCAAAAATGCCGCGATTAAATGAGCCTGTTTTAGCGCTCTTAAAGTTTTTAGACGCACTTGGAAACGATCGCGTAGCGGCAGCGTTAGAGATCGCGCAGGAGTATCCGTTTCTCACCGATACCGCCTCGTTTGATGGCTTTTTTATCGAGTACAAAAATCTGCTTGAGCGGGCGACGCTTGCCGCGCGATCGGGCGATAGCGACGCGGTGCGATTTCTGACCGCAAAACTCACAAAACTGCCGCTTTTTGCCGAGCCTGTCGCCTTTTTGCTGCGGATCGCATACACCGAAGAGATGCGCCATATTCGTATCGGCGCGGCGGTCGATTGGGACGAAACGCTGCTGCAATACACAAAATACTTCGGCGTCGATCCGCTTGTTGCGCTTGCCGCAAGAGCGCAGGAGGCGACGGATAAACTGCCAACGCTCTCATTCGGACTGCGCGGCTATGAGCGGTTTGGCTTTCCAACCGACATTGTTCATTTTGTCGATCTGGGCGCGGAAAAAAGCGGAATGTTTATACACAAAGCGATGATCGCTTCGATGGTATTTATCCTCATCTCTTTTGTATCATTGGCGGCGTTTTTGCAAAAGAACGATCGCGAAGTTAGCGGTTACAACCTATACGAAAATATCGCCAGCGATCGTCCAAACAACAAATAACATTTCACGATTTTAGGCTCTTTTGAAGTTCAGTTAAACGCTTGATCGACAGATCCAAATACTCTTTTTCTCTCTCAATTCCAATAAACTTTCGTCCATGTTTTACGGCGGCGATTCCTGTGGTTGAACTGCCGCTAAATGGATCGACAATCAGATCGTTTTTATTGGACGCAGACAGTACGATCCTCTCAAGAAGTTTGAGCGATTTTTGCGTTGGGTGCTTGCCGCATATTTTCTCCTCCGCCGTTGGCGTTGCGATCGACCAGACCGAACGCATCTGTTTATTCGGTTTTTTGAGCGAATCTTCGGGAAAATCGCCGTCTTTCATCGCTTCGTAGTTAAAAGTATGTCGTGATTTTGCATCTTTGATCGCCCAAATTAGCGTCTCGTGGCTTGCCGTAAAATATCTGCACGATAGATTTGGCGATCCATTTGGTTTATACCAAGCAATATCGTTTAATATCTTAAATCCAAGCAGTTGCAACGCATAACCACACTGGTAGATCGAGTGGTAAGTACCGCTAATAAAGATCGTGCCTTGTGGTTTTAACACCCTATAACACGCCGCGATCCATGTGCGATGAAATGCAAAGTCATTTTCAACGCCCTTGCTCTCGTCCCAACTGCCTTTATTGACCGATACTCGCTTGCCCGATTGCACGGTAAAACCATCGTTTGAAAGATTATAAGGGGGATCGGCAAAGATCAGATCAACGCTATTTTCATCTAGCCGCTCCAGGAGTTCCAAACTGTCGTTATTGAATAATACAAAACGATCCGCAACAAAATATGCGCTACTAACCAAATCTTGATTTAACATTTACTGTGCGATCGCTCGACGAAAGATCAAGCGATCGCCTCTCATTTAACGATTAAACTCTTTATTAAACTCCGCCTTTAGCTCCTCTTGAGCTTTTTGGCTTTGAAACTGCTGCCAAAGCGCCGTTTCGTTTCTAAGACTGCTCATCAACGCCTGTTGCGCTTGATCGACCGGTGCGCCCATTAGTACATACAAAACGCCCGATTTTTCGTGTTGCCAGCTATCAACGACCTTCGATCCCTTCAGCGACAAGTTCGCCGTTTGGCGCGAAACATTTTCAAAATCGCTCTCGAAAGTTGCCGATTGCGAACCTTGCGCTGTCGATCGCTGCCAACTTTTGAACATATTTTGTACATTCGTTTCGATCGTCTGCGAAATTGAATCGCGTCCGCTTGCCTGCGCCTGCTTTAGCTGAAAACCGTAGTCGCCCGCAGGGTTTCTGGGAGCTGTACCAAGACCCGGAATCAGATCGTTGCCCGCGTCAGGGATACAGACCCATTTAGGCGCTTCCACACCATCGATCTTGCACGCCGCGCCAGTCGCCGCCGTGTCCGGTTGCTTACCGCCACACCCAACCAATAGTAACGCCGCACACACGCTAACGCCCAAAAATAACTTTCTCATTCCACATCTCCTTGTGTTTAAGTTGCCGTGATTCTATCAAAGCGGCGCTAATTAGCCCCGCCGAGAACCGAACCGTAAAAGCGATCGACAGTCGGATTTGCCCTGATCGCCCGTTTTGCGCGGCTGACAGGATCGCCGCTTGCTCGCAGAAAAAGCTGCTTTGGATTGTTCGATCGACTAAGCGCGACATAGAGCTGCCCCGCTTCAAAGAGGCGATCGACATTCACCGCTAACGGCGAAAGGCTCATTCCCTGACTTTTGTGGATCGTAATCGCCCACGCCAGCCGCAGCGGAAACTGCGAAAACCGCACCAAAACCGTCTCGTTCTTCTCATCGGCGCGGTTTATTTCGGAAAGCTCAAAGTCGTGCCGCTCCACCTCGACTAGCTTGCCGTTTTGTTTGGCGACAACGATCGCATCTTCGTTGATCGCCGTTACCTCGCCGCGCTCGCCGTTGTAGTAGCTCTCCTCGCCGTACTTGTTGATCGTAAAGAGTACGCGCGCGCCGATCTTGAGTACCAGCGTCATCGGCGTTGTCAGCGACTTGATAAACCCAGCCGCAACCCGCTCATCAACGCCTTTTCCCAGCTCCATCTCCGCCTCAAATCGCCGCTCCACGCCGTCCAGCGCCGCCACGCGCCTGCCGTTGATCGCGTCCGCCTCTTCGTTTGTCGAAACGAGGTGCGTTGGATCGAGGCTCAAAACGCTCTCCTGCGTGGCATAGTGTCCGAGCAGCCGCTCGTCATCGTCGCTTAGTACGCCGCGCCGCAGGTTGTTTAGAAAGCCGACAAACTTGCGATCGTCAGTGCGCTTTGGCTCCACAAGCTCCACAACTTTTAGACGCAAGCTCTGCCAAAACCAGCTCTCAAAGGCGTAAAAACCGCCGCCCGTAAAGAGATCGCCGCTTGGTTTTTCGTCCGTTTTTCGCACGGGCGGAAGCTGGTAAAAGTCGCCGCAAAGCACGATCTTGCCGCAAAAACCCGCCTGCATCAGCCGCGCTCCGATCATCTCCATTAGATCCGCGCTCACCATACTGACTTCGTCAATGGCGATGAGATCAAGTTTTGCCAGCGCTTTGAGCAGTTCGGGCAGCCGCTTTTTGTTAAAGCTCTTGCTATCGTGCTGTGAGAGTTCGTCTTGGTTTTTGCTTACGCCAAACATAAAAAACCGATGAACCGTCGAGCCGCCAATGTTGATCGCCGCGATCCCAGTACTTGCCAAGAGCGCAACCTTTTTGCCGCGTGCGCCCATACGAGCGGCGATCTCGCAGAGCAGATAGCTCTTGCCCACGCCCGCGCCGCCCGTGATAAACAGCGGCGTAGTGTCGTTTGTGAGCGCGGCTATATCGATCAAGTCCGTGCGTCCGTGCGTGGTTTTTTGCGCGAAGCAAGCGCGATCACTCCGATGATGCCGCCGATGATCACCGCCAGCACGATCGGCATGACAAACGGATAATCGCTGACATAGTGCGCGATCTGCGCGAAAAACTCGCTGGCAAAAAAGCTGCCAAAGCCAAAGACGATCGCCCACAAAATCGCGCCGATCGTATTGAAGACCAGAAAACGACGCGCAGAAAAATGGGTCAAACCAACGGCGATCGGCACAAGCGTTTTGAGTCCGTAGATAAACTTCTGCAAGATGATGATTCGGCTGCCGTGTTTTCGCAGCAACAGGTGCGAGAGCGCCAGCTTGCGGCGATGCTTTCGCAAAAACGCCATCGCCTCTTTTTTGTTGAAACGCCCCAAGAAAAAGAGCGCTTGCGATCCGACGATATTCGCGATCAGCGCAACGACAACAGCAAAGCCTAGACCGTGCTCTCCCGCTCTTGCCGCTTCTACTGCCGCATTAAGAGCAAGCAGGTTGGTCTGGAAGGCTATCTCATCAATTGCTTTGATAATCTTTGCGATCTGTTCGCTTG
>BNUO01000043.1 GCA_025997415.1 Campylobacterota bacterium | reverse complement strand
TAACTGGGCACAGCCTTGTCATTATGGGCGGAGCGAGGAATCTCCGCGTGTTTAACTTGCACGGTGGGCGTAGAAACAGTCGGCATTGCAACGATCGGCGTGGCGATCTCTTTTGCGATCGCAGGCGCAATTTGTGCGCTCTTTTCGGCGGCTTGTGCATTTTGCCGCACAGCGTCAATCATCGCTCGCGCGATCGGTAGTTTCACGGGTGCGGGCTGCGAAGGCGGAGTCGGCTCGGCGGTTTTTGCAGATTTTGCAGGTTCGGCTATCTTGGCAACATCAGCGGCTTCCGCCTCTTGCGACAGCAACGGTTCGCCGTCCGCAACAATGCGCCCCTCCTCGATCGCCACAATTTCCGCCTTCAAACCTCTGGCATTTGCGACCTCAACCAGCCGCGCCAAATTGCCCTCCTTTGCCGCCGCCGCGAGTTCAAGGCGATCAAGCTCATAGGCAACTGCGGCGCTAAGTTTTCGATCGGCAAGGTAAGCGGAAGCGATATAGTCGCGCGTCTGGGCGGGCTTGTTTGCAAAGTCTATTCGGTCAGGCTCGATCGGAGTTGTGGCAAGCCGAAACAGAGGTTTTTCACCAACCACAATCGCTGGCTTATCTGCTGTCTTGTCATTCGGAACGACCGCCTTGTCATTCTGAGGGAGTGTAACGACCGAAGAATCTAGCCGTTTCGCTTCACTAGACACAACAGGTTGTTTGTCGTTCGGAGCGGTTGCTTTTTCACTTTGAACAGTCTTCTTGTCATTCTGAGGGAGTGCAACGACCGAAGAATCTAGATACTTCGCTTCGCTCAGTATGACAGGTTGTTTGTCATTTTGAATGGTTACTTTGTCATTCTCAACAGTTGCTTTTTCATTCCGTGCGATCGTTTTATCATTCTGAACGACCTTTTTGTCATTCTGAAGGAGCGTAGCGACTGAAGAATCTAGCCGTTTCGCTTCACTATGCACAACAGGTTGTTTGTCATTCTGAACAGTTGCTTTGTTATTCCATACGATCGTTTTGTCATTCTTTGCGCTGCCTAGAATCTCGCCATCTTTTGTGGTTGTTGGTTTTGCCGCCGTATTTCCGTTTTTTGTCGTTTGCAGGAGTTTTGCCAACATCTCGCCATCAATACTGGGTGCATTAGCGATCGCGGGTGCGGGTGCGGGTTTAATCGTCCCCGCCGCTTGCGTTGTTTGCGTTGTCTCAAGCGATGGCGCGGATGTGTACTTGGCGGGTTTGATCGTATTGACCGCAGTAGTATTGGGAGTTGCGATCACAAGTTTCGGCGCACTTGGCGTGAGTTCAGTAGCTTTGGGGGCAAGCAGTTTTAGTAGATTTGCAAAGCCCTGATCGCCCACCGTCTTGGCGTTTGTAGCCACTTTTGCGCCCGTCTCGCCCTTTTCGTCCGCACCGAGTTTGAGTAGTAGCGTAGCTAACATATCAGCCTTAACGATCTTTTCGTTTTGGCAAGCAATTTTTATTCCGCCGTATTTATAAACCCGCCGTTGCAATCAGTGGCTGGCACAATTATCATATCGCCACTAATATGGTTTAGTGAGTATTGAAATCATTTGTTTTTTATAAAGTTATGCGGCGCAGATCAGACGGTATAATATATCAATGCCCATGACGCCATTTTAAATATATGCGGTGCACCTCAGACGCTACATCATTCCAATTGCCATGAAGCCATTTTAAAAATAAGACTTTGTTACAAGAACTTAAGTCTAATTGTATGTTAGTATTCTCTGTTAACTCGTTTGCTATACTGTATAATTCAGTACTAGTCAACTTTTTGCGAAACATTCGTCGAAGTCGCTCCATTACTTTCTCGACACCTCTATCTTCTATGAAATCGTATCCAGCCAGAGACGCTCCTCCTTTGTGCCCGATCTTATGTTCCTCTGTCGGCACCAGTTGCATTGTGCAAGTGCCGTGTTTATTCCAACTGTTTGGTCTCCAATCCGCACAATGATGCCAAGTAAGTCCGTCATCATCTCTTAGCCCTAGCGCACGTTTGTCTCCTTCTCTTGTTCCAGTTAAGTTAAACTCACGGACGGTGTCTGTGGGTACTTTCCACCATACATACAAGTCTCCTGGATCTCTTTGATACTCTTTATTGATCCACACCTTACCATCCAATATTTTATGACCATCTATATAATCAGTCTCTTCTATAGGCCTATAATCACGAGGGCGCTCAGGATCTGGATCTCTATACGCAGCTCGTGCTTCACGCAACTCACGAGAAGGTTTACGTTTCTTACCACACACAGCAAAACTCCTCTTTGACACAGAAGTTAGTGGCGGACAGGGAGGGATTCGAACCCTCGATACACATTACTGCATATCCGTCCTTAGCAGGGACGTGGTTTCAGCCACTCACCCACCTGTCCAAAAGAGAAGGCGGCATTATAGCGGCTTATTTTTATAAACCGCTTAAACGATTGCGCCCAGCACGGTAGAGGCGATCTCGCGTGGATCTTTTGCGCCGATAATCGGTCGTCCCATCACGATAAAATCAGCCTTCGCACTCCGCGCATCGCTCGGCGTTGCAACTCGCGCCTGATCATCGGCAACGGCGTTTGCAGGGCGAATGCCGGGGGTTAGCGTCAAAAACCGCTCGCCCGTCGCCGCTTTGATCGCAACGCTCTCATAGACCGAACAGACCACGCCGTCCAGCCCCGATTGGTGCGCGTCCAGCGCCATCGATCGCGCCATTCCGTCGATCGAACGCCCGTAGATCGCCTCAAACTCGCGCGGCGCGAAGCTCGTCAGCGCCGTAACCGCAAGCACGATCGGACGCTTTGATCGCCCGCCAAGCCGCTCCATCGTTAGGCTCATCGCCTTTTTGCCCACCGTTGCGTGAAGGTTAAACATCTCCACGCCGCGATCGGCGATCTCCAGCGCGGCATCGGCGGTTGTGTTGGGAATGTCGTGCAGTTTGAGATCAAGAAAAATCGGCGTCTCGCCCGTGCGCTGTACCGTTTCGACAAACTCCCAGCCGCCGCGAATAAAGCTCCGCAGCCCGATTTTGAACCAGAGATCAAGCCCGTTAAGCTGTTCAACGATCGCCAGATTTTCCCGTTCGGTCGCCAAGTCAAGCGCAACGCAGAGTTTCACGCCTTCGCCCTATTTTTGCGGATCGTCTCCAAAATGCCGTTGATCAGCGTTGGCGCGTTGTCGTCGGCAAGCTCCTTTGCCAGCTCCACCGCCTCGTTGATCACCACAGGCGCGTCAAGTGCGCTAAAAAGGAGTTCGTAACAGGCAAGCCGCAGAATTGCCCGCTCCACACAGCCAAGCCGTTCAATGGGCCATTGATCGGGCAGTACGGCGGAAAGCCGTGCGTTGATCTGATCGCCATACGCCTTCGCGCCGCCGTAGAGTTCGAGCGCAAATGCTTTGTACTTTTCGCCTAGCTTGTTCTCTTCCATCAATAGTTCGGGTTTGCCACAGCCCATTTCGTGAGCGTACAGAAGCTGTACGGCGCTACGGCGCGCCAAGTGGCGGGCGCTTGCCACTTATGCCAACTTTTTGTACAGGCTGATGAGTTCGATCGCGCTCGTCATCGCCTCAAAGCCTTTGTTGCCCGCTTTGCTGCCCGCCCGTTCGATCGCCTGTTCGATCGTATCCGTTGTCAGCACGCCAAAGGTGATCGGAGTAAGCGACTCCAGCGCGACGCTTGCAATGCCCTTTGTCGTCTCCGCCGCGACATAATCAAAGTGCGGCGTTGAACCGCGAATCACCGCGCCAACGCAGACTGCGCCGTGATATTTGCCGCTTTTGATCACCTTTTTCAGCGCCAGCGGAATCTCAAAAGCGCCGGGGACGAGTATGAGATCAAAGTTTTCAAGGTTGCCGCCGTGCCGCACAAAGCTATCCTTTGCGCCTTCGATCAAACGATCGGTAATAATATGGTTAAATCGCGCGGCAACGACTGCGATCTTGACCTCTGAACCAAGCTGTAACGACCCTTCGATCACCATAATTGCGCCTTTTGACTGCTAGATTTCTCGTGGGATTTTGCCCTAGACGCGCTTAGTTACACTACTTATCAATAATCATTCTTGTCTGGCTATAATTCATCGCTCCAAACCCATTCCAGCACAAAGGTTCAGTATGAACAGGTTATCTACCCTCGTAGCGGCTCTTGCGCTCGCAGTCAGCATGCAGGCAAACGCAGAGCTGATCAAGCAAGCCAAAGACGCAGGTCTTGTCGCGATCCCCAGCGATCCCGTTGCTCTCAAACAGCTAACAACAGCCAAAGACAACCCCGTTACGGCGCAAAAGATCGAACTGGGCAAAAAGCTCTACTTCGATCCGCGCCTTTCGCTAAGCGGCATCCTTAGCTGTAACACCTGCCACAATTTGGGCTTGGGCGGCGTTGATGGCATTCCGACTTCGATCGGACACCAATGGATGGCAAACCCTCACCACCTCAACGCGCCTACCGTCTATAACTCGATCTTCAATGTCGTGCAGTTCTGGGACGGTCGCGCTGCGGATCTAACCAGCCAAGCTCTGGGACCGATCCAAGCGATCCCCGAAATGGCGCTCAAACCTGAGCTGGCTGAAAAACGGATCGGCTCAATTCCCGGCTATGTCGAGGAGTTCAAACGGGCGTTTAACGACAAGGTAACCTTCAACAACATCGGTAAGGCGATCGCGGCGTTTGAATCTACGCTCGTAACTCCAAGCCGCTTTGACGACTTCCTTTTGGGCAAGAGCACCGCGCTTAGCAAAACCGAACAAGCGGGCTTGAAAAACTTTATCGACAAGGGCTGTGCAAGCTGCCACAACGGTATTGGTGTGGGCGGAAGCTCGATGCAGGTTTTCCCGCTGCTTAACGACTACAAGTACGCCAACCTCGGCGACTTCAAAGGCGACGAAGGCGGCAAAGTTCGCGTTCCAACCCTGCGAAACATCACCGAAACCGCGCCCTATTTCCACAACGGCGCAACTTGGGATCTGGAAGAGGCTGTCAGCATTATGGCTAACGCACAGCTCGGTCTCAATCTGACAAAAGCGGAGGTCTCCTCGATCGCCGTCTTTTTGAAAACACTCGAAGGGACGAAGCCGCTGATTATCTACCCGGTTCTGCCGCCGTCGAATGCAAACACACCAAAACCTCAGCCAAACGCCAAGCTCTAGCTTTTAGCTCCCGCGAAGATTCGCCCAGCGGGGGCACACCAAGCATCGCAAGCAGAGCGTTAGCAAGGAGCGTGGAGCAGCCACAGTACCGAAGTGTTACTGTGGAGCTTTGCTCCGCTCTGCTAAAATCCGCGAACTTTATCATTCGGACACCACACATGCAACTTGATCGCCAACTCCTAACCGAGCTATCGAACACGATTCGTTTTCTTGCCGTTGATATGATCGAAAAAGCCGCTTCGGGACACCCCGGAACGCCAATGGGACTAGCCGATACGATGGCGGTTTTTTCGTTCCACCACACGCACAACCCCAAAAATCCCGCGTGGCTTGGGCGCGATCGGCTCGTTTTTTCGGGCGGACACGCCAGCGCGCTCGCCTACTCAATGCTCTACCTCTGGGGCTACGATCTAACGCTTGACGACCTCAAAGCGTTTCGACAGCTTGACTCCAAAACGCCCGGACACCCCGAAGTTGGTCAAACGGCGGGGATCGAAGTTACAACGGGACCGCTCGGTCAGGGCGTTGCCAATGCGGTTGGGTTTGCTTTGGCTACAAAAGAGGCGGCGCGGCGGCTAGGAGCAGAGATCATCGATCATAGCGTCTGGTGTTTCTGCGGCGATGGCGATCTAATGGAGGGAATCTCGTACGAAGCCTGCTCGATCGCGGGTCATCAAGCGCTGGACAACCTCATCGTCTATTACGACAAAAACGACATTACGATCGACGGCGATCTTTCGATCACATTCAACGAAGATGTTGCGGCGCGTTTTGAAGCGCAGCAGTGGGCGGTTCGCACGATCGACGGGCATGATTTTGGAGCGATCGACGAGGCGTTTAACTGGGCAAAAGAGCAGAAAAAACCTGCGCTGATTATCGCAAAAACCCGCATTGCGCGAGGTTCGGCAAATCTCGAAGGCAGCAACAAAACGCACGGCGCACCGCTGGGCGCAACCGAGACACTTGCGTCAAAAACCAAAGCCGGCGTTAGCCTTGAGCCGTTTAGCGTCAGCGACAAAGCGCTTTTGTGGTTTAGAACGGCGATCGAAAAGGGCGAACTTGCCGAACGAGAGTGGAATGAGCGCGTCAGCCGATCGGAGAAAAAGGATCTGCTAGAGAGGTTGCTAAATCCGGATTTTGAGGCGATCGAATATCCGATTTTTGACGACAAACCACGCGCCACGCGCGAAACCAACCACGCGATCCTAAACGCGATCGCCGCCTCGCTTCCGGGCTTTTTGGGCGGCAGCGCAGACCTCGCAGGCTCCAACAAAACCGACCTCAAAGAGAGCGCTCGCAACATTCGCTACGGCATTCGAGAACACGCAATGGCGGCGATCGGCAACGCTCTGTCGCTGTACGGACTGTTTATCCCATTTAGCGCAACATTTTTCGTTTTCAGCGACTATATGCGCCCGTCCGTGCGCGTTGCGGCGTTAATGGGCGCGCGCCACTACTTCATCTGGACGCACGATAGTATTGGCGTGGGCGAGGACGGCGCGACGCACCAGCCGATCGAACAGCTTTCGAGCTTTCGCGCAATGCCCAATCTCTATCTGTTTCGACCCGCTGACGGCGTGGAAAATGTCGAGTGCTGGAAGAGCGCGTTCGAGCTTGACGCACCGTGCGCGTTTGTACTCAGCCGCCAAAACCTGCCCGCGCTCCAACGAACGGCGACGCAGGGGAGCGTTGCGCAAGGCGGCTACCTGCTCTCACGCGCCAAAAAACAGGCGGCGATCACGCTTTTGGCAAGCGGAAGCGAAGTTTCGTTAGCGCTGGAGGCAAAAAAGCTGCTACAAGCCGAAGGGATCGCGACTGCCGTTGTGAGCGTTCCTTGCTTCGATCTGTTTGTGGAGCAGGACGAATCGTATCTTGATTCGATCATCGATACCAACTCTGCGACGATCGCAATCGAAGCGGCAAGCGCGATCGAATGGTTTCGCCTTGCAGATACGGTCATCGGAATGGAGAGCTTTGGCGCAAGCGCTCCCGCTGGTGAGCTTGCAAAGGAGTTTGGCTTTACGGCAGAACACATCGCAAGCGTGGCTAAGAGCGTACTGTAGCCCTTGCTTGGGCTTTAGCCTTTTTGCCCACATTGTCATTCTGGGCGAAGCAAAGAATCTCGTCTTTTTCGCCAATCTCTGCGTAATCTTCGCTCGGCGCTCAGTTAGCGCACCTCGTTCAGCTTCCTTGACCCTCCGCAGTAACGGCTCGGGGCGAGGCTACTGCTCCGCACAAAAATCCCTGCGCGATCAACGGCAAAAAGCGGATCGCGCACGAATGTCATTCTGAGCCGAAGGCGAAGAATCTAAAAGCGAACACAGATGTTTCGCTGGCGCTCAACATGACAGAGAGTGTCATTCTAAACGCCCTCTTTGTCATTCTGGGGCTAATACTCATTTTGTGGTGTTGGAATGCCTTACGAAGCGTCTCGCACAAAGGGTTTATCGCTAAATTTAGCAAAAAGGTTTGCTGAATGGCATATAAGAAGCAACGCAAAGTGTTCAAGGTATTTTAATAGTAAGACACACCTAGCTGGCTTCACAAGCACAGGATGTTTCTTCGCTTTTACCTGTTCATACTTCTCTGCTAAAGAATAAAGCCTCTTTGCATGCTCTCTTACGACTGTGTTGTCCTCTTTTACGCTGACATTGTGGTTTCCTTTCGTTGACCCTTTTCTAGCGAAAAGTGTCAAAACCATCGCATATCTTCCGTATATCTTTCAATAATAGCTGAAATATGGAACAGAACTTGCTCCGTTGTGGTTGCCTCTGGGATCATTTGTGCTCGTTTTGCCGATATTACGCCTTAGTAGGTCGGCAAAACGGAAGATTAAAGAGCAAATACAGATGACTATCAGCGGTTTAATCGTAGTTATAAGGAACTTTATGTATCATTTGCACTGGTTTTAGTGAGCATATATCTCAGCTATGACACAGACCAAACTTGACGCGATCATCGAAGCACGAGTTCGACAGAAGCAGGAGCAGCAGAGCTATCACAAACGCTCTGCGCTTTTGGCGGTTCGATCGAGCCTAGAAAAGATGATGATCGGGAACTTGAGTATCAAAGAGCAGACCGAAATCCTCGCCGAAGCGGGGACGACCGTGTCTGATCGATCGTTGCGGGAGTTTCTGGCGAGGGAGTTTGGCGATGTTTATACTGACTTTCTAAAACGAAACGGCTGGGTTCGTAAAAAACGCCAAAAGGAAGACAATGGCTGATCTGCCCGCGCTCTGCGAAGCGACGATCGATGATAGGTTTTTGGATAAGGAGTCGCGAGAACTTTCGATGACTTTGATTCGCATAGAGGAGCTGTTGGAGCAAAAACGACTCTTGGAGAGCAGCGAGACGATCGCAAGGGCGCAGGCGATGGTTTTGTTGCTGCAAGATCGGATCGATAGGTTGCATAGGCTCTCGCGGTAACTTGCCGCAGAGCGTTTTGTTTTGCTACGAGATGTGCGGGCAACAAATTCCTGTTGTTTCGTGATTGGCTTGTCATGGTTTTGGTATGATTGGTTATTGAAAACGAGGTGAGCGATGCCTAGACACAATGTGATCCCATTTGTCGGTGAACGAACGGCGCGGCTGGAACACGATTCGTTCACACTACAAAACACGCTTCACAACCTTGAACTCCGCGTGATTGACGAATTTGCGGGGACAAACGAACGCTTTAGCACGGTAGAGGCGCGAATCGGCGGGGTTGAGGCAAAGGTCGGCAACCTTGAAGCGCAGCTAACGACTGTCTCAAGCACTCTAACAGAGCGGATCGGCTCAACCAATCGGATCGTCAATTTAGGCTTTCGCGATCTGCGAGAGAGAATCGACGGACTGAACGGTCGTATGGACGGACTAGACACAAAGTTCAACGCGCTAGACGCTAAAGTCGATGTGTTAGACACAAAGTTCAACGCGCTAGACGCTAAAGTCGATAGCGTAAAGGATGAGTTAAGCGCGAAGATCGACGGCGTAAAGGACGAACTCAAAGGCGAGATCAATGGGCTAAACGAGAAGATCGATGGCGTGAAGGACGGACTGAACGCGAAGATTGATAGCTTGCACGATCTGCTTATCAAGGTCTTAGAAAACCAATCTCGCTAAATAGCAATACACACTCAAAAGAGCGCACGGCACATAGTCTTGCGTCTTGGCAACTAGTGCATTTTTTCGCGTTTAGTTGCGTTTCTCTCTAGCTATTGACGAGGTCAGGCGATCGCCATTTACCTTCGTATATATACCTTCGCTCTGTTTGCAAGGATTTATTAGGGATTTGAAAATTGTTTAAGCATATGGTGCGGGAAAGAGGACTCGAACCTCCATACCTTGCGGCGCCAGATCCTAAGTCTGGTGCGTCTACCAGTTTCGCCATTCCCGCACAAATATAAAAACCATTCAAAGTCGCTGGTGACCCCGGCAGGATTCGAACCTGCGACCAACGGCTTAGAAGGCCGTTGCTCTATCCCCTGAGCTACGGAGTCGCATTGAACTCGCGCTTCAAGCGTCTGCAACTGGTGCGCCCGAAGGGATTCGAACCCCAAACCTACAGATCCGAAGTCTGTTGCTCTATCCAATTGAGCTACGGGCGCGATTATACGCTTTGCAACGATCGCTCAAAATGGGGTGGATGACCGGGATCGAACCGGCGACCTTCAGAGCCACAATCTGACGCTCTAACCAACTGAGCTACAACCACCAAATGGTCGGGAAGACAGGATTCGAACCTGCGGCCCCTTGGTCCCAAACCAAGTGCGCTACCAGACTGCGCCACTTCCCGTGATATTTGAGGCGCGGATTGTACTAGAAACTATCTTACTGTTTTATTAAACAAGACTACAATCACGCGAAAAATCGCTGGAGTTTTTATGCCAATGACGATCGACTCTTGCCCTGTGCGCGGCAGACGAGTGATTGCGAGAGAGTTTATCCCACGAGGCGCACTACGAATTGCGATCGACAGCGGCGATCTGATCCCGCTTCACGAAATGCGCGACGAATACTACGCTTTGCAGGTGAGCGAAACCCATTTTGTCGGCACGAAAGAGGCGGACGAAGACGACGCGACATGTTTTCTCAACCACTCGTGCGAGCCAAATCTGGCGTTTGAGGCGGGCGAGCCGATGTTGGTGAATATCCGCGACATCAACGAGGGCGAGGAGCTGACTTGGGATTACAGTACTTCGATCGACGACGGACTCTTTGAGATGCAATGCAACTGCAAAAGCGAAAAGTGCCGCGGCGTTGTGCGATCGTTTGGAGAGCTTGATCGCCCAACACAAGAGCAGCTTCTGCCGCGTGCGCTGGGGTATCTGCAAAAACGGTATCAATAAAAAGGTGTCTAACGCACAAGCGTAATGCTCAAATCCCCAATAAAGCTAGTCTATAACAAGATTTGATGGAGGTATTATAAGCGTTAAAAAGTGTCCCTGCCCCCCTTTCATTGACACTTTTCGTCTTGTTTGGCATAGTGCGTTAGCGCTACGCGGTGTTTTGTGGTTTAACGATTGGTGTTCTCTCACCTCGTTATAGTAGAGCATATAGCGCATAAGCTCCTCTTTCTCGGAGGGTTTTGGGAGTGGCAACTCCCAATATGCGGCGAAACAGCGGCTTGCTGCTGTAAGCAACAGCAAACGCTTCAATACTTTCAAAGACACGCTCTTCTAGAAACTCCTCATATATGGTTTTCTACAATCGTTTGCTTGCTCGCGCCAGCGTAGCAGTAGGGCACGGAGCTAGGGAGCATCTTGGCTCCCGTTAATCGCGGATGTCTCCACACGCCCGTTACTGCGTAGAAAGCTGACACTTCGTAGCATATGTGAGTCTTCGCAGTAACGCCTCTGTGCAAGTACACTACTCCATCGTAGTTCTTGGAAGTCACCACTCCCACACCCTCCGCTCATAGACGATATTTCTCCGCTAGTCAATGGACGCTGTGCGTCCATCTCTTCGTAGCTACGCTCCCTTGGGCCGCTACTCCGTACTACTACGCTCCTCGTTTAACGGGAAGCAGTACTCTTATCTATATGCCAGATCGTGATCACAAACGGTACTTGGCTCCTCTCTAATGCTCTGTCTTTGTTCTGTTGTTCGGACTGATACCTGTGGTAATACTTAGAAGTTGTTCTGCTTCTTGATACGGTATATCATGAACAGATCAGAGACAAAGCGGATCGCAGGATGTTTCTTCGCTTTTACCTGTTCATACTCCTCTGCTAAAGCACGAAGCCTCTTTACACGCTCTCTTACGACTGTGTTGCCCTCTTTTCCACTCAACATTGTAGTTTCCTTTCGTTGACCCTTTTCTAGCGAAAAGTGTCAACGAAAGGGGGTGGGATGGACGGGGATGGACGAAGGGCGGTGCCTTTGGAAACCACGCGCTGCTAAAACATTTAAGAATAATTGGGGTAAAGCTTGGCACAGCCTGTGCGCTTCCCTATGGGTAGCCAGCGGCTAGTTCTTTTAAAGGAGCAATGATGTAAGCGACAGTGCAAATGCAGCCACTATCGGATAGACCGAGAGTTTTGACCATGAGCAGCACGAACAAAAGACGGATTGTTACTTTGAATTCTTTTCCTTTGTCCGCGCGGCTAGTGGTTAATTTTTAATTACGGACACTAAGTGTGTTCAATTTGAAGGAGTTATATGTCAAGTTTCAATGATACGGAAGCAACAAGAAAAGCGGCGCCGTCAATTACAAGGCTCGTGATTAGTTCAGGAGATGTAATAGACAGCATACTGGTTACCGTTAACGGCACAACCGATCTGCCCAAACACGGCGGCAACGGCGGCGGAGCCCACGAGATTATCCTTGCCCCGGGTGAATTCATCAAGGGAATTGAAGGTCAAAAGGGCGAGTATTTCGGCGCAAACCATCTGGTAACGCTGAAAATCATCACTAACCACAAAACCTACGGAACCTTCGGTTCAGGCGCACACGCAACCTCCAAGACGCCCTTTAGCAAAAGCGCCCGCACGGAAGTCGTAGCCTTTTCCGGTGAAACTGCCAAGCACACAGACGGAACCGAGTTTATCTCTTCATTGGACATTGTAGAGAAATAGGTTCGTTGAGTTTAATGTGGAGGCGCTAAGCCAAATCATTCTGGTGAAACTCCCTGTCGGGAGTTTTACTGGTTGTAAACGGCGGGAAATCGTTTTTTCCGTTGTCTATAAAGATGTTGTATTCCGCATAATGACTTGTTGCGGAGTATGGAATTCGGCAGATCAAATGGTGGTTTTAGTTTAAGGGTTTCACCACAAAATGAGTAATAGCCCCATTTTGAACAAAGCCTAGAATCTCATTAAATACAGATTCTTCGGCTTCGCTCCTCAGAATGACAATGCAACTCCTGTCATTCTGGGGGAGTGCAACGACCGAAGAATCTGTGTTTGCATTGAGATTCTTCGGCTTCGCCTCAGAATGACAAGGCAATTCTTGTCATGTTGAGCGATAGCGAAACATCTGTGTTTGCTTTTAGATTCTTCGCTAATGCCCAGATTTTGTTATGCGGCGTTTGCCCGTGTTCATTAAGTATATTATTTTATTCTATACTCATACACGCTTCCCGTTCCCCAACTGCCTACGAATAAGGTGTTTTTATGTATTAGTAACGCAACACAACCATCTATGCCATCAACTACAACTTTTGTTGAGCCGTTTTGTGCAATTAAACGCACGCTTCCATCTCCATTATCGGCGGCAAAAATTTCATTTTGCGCACTAATATCAATGCCAACTCCCGGTCTTCCAAAATCATTGGAAAAAGGTCTAACTGTTCCGTCAGCAAATACTTTGATAATACTGCCTCCGTAGTTCGTAACATAAAGATTGCCGCCTAAATCCTCAACTACTCCAACAGGCGTTTTCATACCATTTGCAACCAATTCAACCACGCCAGAAGCGCTCACTTTGACAATTTCGTTACTGCCTCGATTTGCTACTAGCAATTCACCGTTTTTATTAAACGATATTCCCGTAGGTGTGTGCAGTCCTCTTGCGAAAACAGTTTTGTTTTTATTTTTTGCAATACGGTAAATCACATTTTGTGAATAGTCGGCAATATACAAATTACCGTCATTGTCAAAAGCTAGTCCTGCTGGAGATCCCATATTATCGGCGAAAATCGTATGATCGCCCTTTGTATCTACTTGTGTTACGCTGCCTGCGCTCCAGTTTGAAACATATAAATTTCCCTCACGATCGACCGCAATTCCTGTTGGAGAATGAAAACCTGTATGCGTTTTCGTCAATACCAATTCAGCCGTCCTTTCCTGCGCATTGCCATACCCAAAACCCAAAAAAACTAAAATAACAACGCTGAGCGCTAGTTTTAACATACTATTTACCTACCTTGATTGCTCTTTTGGAAAGCCGCACATACTACTCTTTTGAAACTTGTATTATTTTGAACAAAGCCAAGAATCTTATTAAATACAGATTCTTCGGCTTCGCCTCAGAATGACAGTGATAGGACGAGATTGCGGGTCAAGCCCGCAATGACATTGGGTGCGAGAAACCTTGAAAAACCGCGAGGCATTTCTACGCAGTAACGGCTGGGGACAGCCTACTGCTACGCGAGCGGCGCGGTGCACGGAGCGGCAACAGCCGCGACAAATAGCAACGCGAGGTTTCCAAAGGGCGAAGCTCTTTGGTCGCAAACGGAGCAGTAGGCTGTCCCCAGCCGTTACTGCGGAGAAAGACGGGCTTTGCTCGTCTGCGAAGTAAAAAGCCGTAGGCTATTTGGTACTCTTTGCTTGGGTTTTCCAGTCGCGTTGATTCCACGCCTTCAACCCTTCCAAGCGCTTCATCAAGTACTCAAAGTCGTTTGGTAGCAGCGCCTGTTCGCCATCGCTCAACGCCTCGCACGGGTTCGGATGCACTTCGAGGATCAGCCCGTCCGCGCCCGCCGCCATTCCCGCATACGCCACAGGCATTACGAACGGACGAATGCCCGTCGAGTGCGAGCTATCCACGATCACAGGCAGGTGCGAAAGCTCTTGCAGATACGGAATCAGCGCCACATCGAGGCAGTTTCGCATAGCCGTTTCGTAAGTTCGCGTGCCGCGCAGACACAAAATCACCTCTTTTAGCCCCTCGCTCATCACATATTCCGCGCTCATCAGGTGCTCTTTGGCGGTCGTGGCGATGCCGTTTTTGAGGATCACGGGCTTGCCCATTTTGCCCAGCGCCTTCAAAAGGTTGAAGTTTTGCGTGTTGCGCGCGCCGATCTGAATGACATCGGCGTAGCGATAGACGAGGTCGATCTGGTCGATGCTCATCACCTCCGTTACGATCGGTAGCCCCGTCTCCTGCTTCGCGGTTTTGAGGATTTTCAGCCCGTCCTCGCCGCTGCCCTGAAAGGTGTATGGGCTGGTGCGCGGTTTGAACGCCCCGCCGCGCAGCATCGTCGCGCCCGCCGCCTTGACCGCCTTTGCGATCGCGAGTACATACTCCTCCGTGTCGACCGAGCAGGGACCCGCGATGACACAGGTGTGCCCGCCGCCGAGTTTCACGCCCTCTACATCAATGATCGTGTCGGTTGGGTGGAATTTGCGGCTTGCCATTTTGAACGGATCGCTCACCTCCAAAACCTTTTCAACCCCCGCGAACGACCCCCACGGCTTGCGCAAAATCTCCGCTTTGTCGCCGATAATTCCGATGACGGTTTGTACATCGCCGCGATCGACATGCGCCTGTGCGCCCCAGCTAATGACATGTTTGACAACCTCGTCGATCTGTTCGGTTGTAACGCTGTTTTTCATCACTATGATCATTTTTAACCCTTTCTAATTAAGAAAAATTACGGATTGTAACACGATAGACTTTTACCGCACAAAATCCTACGACGATTTACTAAGCAGCGCGCGGTAAAGCGCCGAGAGATTTGCCGCAAAAATGGTAATGACGCTCTTTTCCCACTCCTCCAGCTCACGGTGCGGCTGGGCGACGATCGCGCAGGGCGGGAACTTGTTGGGATCGACGATCAGACAGATGAACGACTGACTAATGTAGTGCGTCTTGTGTTCGTAAGCGTTGGTAAAGTGTTGCAACTGCGACGGCTTTAGCGTTTCGCCAATCGTCTTGCCGTCTGAACCTTCGTAATCGCCCACGCTTGCCGCAATCTTCATCACATCATCAACGGGCACGACCGCCAAACCGTTAAGCGGCGTGTAGTAAGTACTCCGCTCCATATATAGTAAAACGCCCAGTTGGTTGATACTTTCGTGTAGCAGGCTGTCCAAACTCTGGCAGTGGATCAGCTTTTGCAGCACGAAAGCGACCAGCTCCAGCGCGTTTTTCGTTGCGTGCGTGGCATACATATCACGAAAGCCGCGCAGCGCGGTGATCACCGAAGTAAAGAGCATTTGACTTGAAAGCGTCGCGGAAGTTTTGTAGTCGTTGATGTTGTATTCGGAAACCATTTGGCTCTCAGGCAACATTCCCTGCTGCATTGCTCGGTAGATGATCCGCACCGCGCTGTTTTTCAAGTCATCGCGCACAAAGCGGATCAGTTCGATCGCCGCGTTTTCGCTCTCGATCGTGGCGTCGAGAAAGATGACGGCAACATTTGAGTGAAAGGCGACAAGCTGCTTCGCTTCGATCGCGTTAAACGCGCTCATTAGTTCCAGCGCCCGCCCGTCAAAACTCACATGGGTCAGCACCATTTTGGCTACGGAATGGACATCGGGGTCTTCATCGACAACCAAAATCTTCCACGGGCGTTTCGGACTCTCCTGATCGTTGCCGACTTCGACAAACTTCACTTTTTCTTGCATTACATAAACCTTTACGCGATTTTACTCAACTGATGTTAAGCCGTCAAAAACGCTCCGATCAAAACCGTCGCCAAAAGCGAAATCGTAACGATCAAACGGTAGAAAAACCGCGCCGCTCTGCCCAGCCGTCTGTTTGCGATCGGGCAGAAGAAAAACAGCGCGATCGTGCTAATCGCGAGCGCGGCTTTGAGGCGGACGATCGGCGCATCGTAGTAGAGAAAGCAGCCGCTGGCGATCAGCAAAGCGGCGGCGATGGCGAGCGGAATCAGAGCGGTTTTGTAGATCGGCAGAAGCTGCGCTTGATCGCAACTTCGCCGCAAGATCAGCCGATCGACAAGGATAAAACCGCCAAAAACAAGCGCGGCGATCAGATGGATCGCGTGCATTGATCAAATCTCAAAAAGTTTCCGTTCTGCTTGAGCCACGCTTCGGCGGCTTTGTACTCAGGCGCGATCAGTCGCACGCACTCCCAAAACTCGGCGCGGTGGTGCATAAACTTTAGGTGCGAGCACTCGTGAGCGGCGATGTAGTGCGCGACAAATCGCGGCGCTTTGATCACGCGAAAACTAAAGCTAAGCGTGCCTTTGGACGAGCAGCTTCCGTAGCGGCTGCGCGGATCGCCGATCCGTACTTTGGCAAAACTCACACCGATTTTTGCGGCGATCGCGGCGCATTCGGCAAGAAAGTACGATCGCGCCTCGCGGCGGTAGAAGCTGTGCAGCTCTTTTGGCGGTTCGATCCAGTCGCCCAAAAGCGGAATTAGCGGCGCGTGATCGGCGTAGATTTCGGCGGCTTTCTCCTCGTCCGCCTGTCGCCTTGCGATATGCTGCGCGATCCAACTGCCGTGTTTTCGCAGGATCGATTCGATAGTACTCTGTGAAGTTCGCAGCGGTACGGTGAGCGTAACTGCCGCGCTTGAGTCGATACGAAGTCGCCATCGTTTAATTTTTGGGCGTTTTTGGACGGTGATCATAAATATAATTGTATGTTTTATGGCTTTGGTATAGACTAACAGGCGCACGGTATTAGCCGATCTTGAGCCAACTGCCATTTAAGAAAGAGATAATGAGCGTAGATGTGTTGATTGTTGGCGACGG
>BNUO01000042.1 GCA_025997415.1 Campylobacterota bacterium | reverse complement strand
GATTCCTTCGCTTTTACGACAGGTTTTTTCAGATGGCTATTTTTCGGAGCAACATTTTGCCTATGACCAAGATGTAAAAATCGAAAATGGCGTTTTGTTGTTTCTGACAAAGGGCGCGGAAAATGCTTAATGAGTTATATGCTCTTTCCCAAGCAATCAGCAACGCAGGAATTGAACAATTGACCAATTGGCATACTAAATTCAAAGAGTTGCCGAAAGGAGATTGTTTTCGCGTTTGGATGGCTGCTGATGGTTCGATATCTAGTATTGAAGAAATGGGGGAAAATCTGCGAAAGGTATTGCGCAAGTACGAGCCGAATAATGGAGTATCATTTCCATGCTTTAATATGCCGTTGCTTTATGTTTTCCCAGATGGAATAGATAAAAAAGAGACTCAGAAAATCAAGAAAGCAAAAGCGGACAAGATAAAGAGGTGGATAGACGGCAAGGAACCGTTTGCTCTCGATACTGTCCAAGAATGGTACGCAGAAAACAAAACTAACTGGACAAATGAAAATGATGATAAAAAATCGATCGGCAAGAGGGTTGACAATGTGTTTGCCGTTATGAATGGTATATGCGAATCACATACGGTAGAATCGAACGCGATTTTAACATTAGCCAAAACTCTAAGGTCCCTGCCGTTTGTAACATTCAGAGAAAATCTTGAAAAGTATATTTTTGCTTGTTTTGATAGAGGCGAAAATATAAAAACATTGTTATCGCTGTTATTTGCAGATAAACAACCACAACTGTTTTTCGATCTGAAAGATTATCGAGAGTTTAAGTATCCCGTTGCGCACGAAAAAACAATTCTCTGGTTGAATGAAGTTTTGCATGCTTCCGACAAAACGAACTCGAAAACAGCGGAAAAAACTTCATTGCGTCTTGATGCTTTTGGTGGCGTAGTCGATGTGCAAGATAAAATGGGCAGTGTCAAATTGCCCGGTCTCGGCGATGTCAATTTGCGATCAATGTTTAAGGATCATCATTGCCAACTGCGTTACAGAAAAATCGAAGATGATTCATTCCCCATCGGCAAAGAAAAGCGTAACGCCGCAAAAACTGCATTGGAATGGCTTGTAGAGGAGGAGCGCAAAGGGCAAACTTGGTCGTTAGCGGATTCTAAAGAGATCGTTTTTGCATATCCATCGGTTATTCCGCCGACATTGCCGAAATTTGTTTCAATATTCGGCGGCTCAAAGGGAGAATCGCAAGATAAAAAAGAAGCAAGATTTTCTGCGATTGCAAAAGATGTTATCGGAATGTTAAAGGGATTATCGCCCGATAAGCAACCCAAAAATGTACAGGTTTTCGCTATCCGTAAAATGGACAAGGCACGATCCAAAGTTGTGTTCTATCGTAGTTACACAACAAAACAGCTTGATGATGCAGCCAAAGAATGGGAAGCTGGTTGTGAAAATCTGCCGCCGATCTCGTTGCGAATATGGTCAGAGAAAAATGCGGAAGCAAAATCAGCGCCCGAATCTATTTCGCCCGAAATTCCCTTTCCGCTACAAATCGCCAGCATTGTCAATTCTGTCTGGAAACAAGACGGAGGTAATGCAGGAAGCGTTCCGAGATTGGACTATTATCAGGGTATTGAATTGCTGCTGGAAACTAACTACGCAGCAACCGAACGGTATATGTTGCAAACATTGGTAGCCAACTCTTTTGGTTTGATCTTGTATTTAGGAAATTTCCTGCACGGTCGGGATAAAAACGGTTATCAAAATGTGCTTGATCGCAGACGACTTAACAGCGTAGTGTATTTGCCATCGTTATTTGGTTTGCTGCTTTATAAACAGAAAATTAACAAGGAGACTTATATGGAAACATTTCCGTATCTACTCGGACAGATGTTAAAAGCATCGGACGAACTGCACGCACTTTATTGTAAAGTGGTGAGAAAGGGCGATGTTCCGCCGCAATTAGCCGGCGCCTCCGTATTCATTGCGATTTCGGAAGCACCGTTTCAAGGATTAGCACAATTGCAATTACGGATTAAACCGTATCTTGATTGGGCGAAGTCATACAGTCGAAACGAAGGGAACGCAAAAGACGAAGATGAGCAGAAACAGCGCCGACTATCCGGTTGGTTTTTGTATCTGTTTCAGCAATTCGCAAACAAAATAGCGTTTGATAGCGTTGTTCGCTTTAACGATTTGGATAAAGCGCAACTTTTTATCGGCTACCTTGCCTCTTTTCCTAAAAAACAGGAAGATAGCGAGCAAGTAAGCAGCGATTCCTCACTAACACAAGGAGAAAATAATGGATAACGAAATCAAGCGCATAACCGGTTTACTGGTTATTGAGGTTGTCAATTCCAACCCCAACGGCGACCCCGATCGCGAAAGCGATCCGCGTCAACGCCCCAATGGATTAGGCGAAATTTCCCCCGTTTCTTTCAAGCGGAAACTGCGGGACATACTTGAAGATGCGGACGAGGCATCGATCAAAACCATTTGCGAAAGCGCTAAAATTTCCCCTGCCAATTTCCCGCTCGATGAATTGCGTATTTTGGAAGCACGCGGGCGCGATCGTGGGGTGATTCAAAAGGAGATGGGGAAGGATCTCAGCAAATTTGATCAGACAGATTTTCTCAAAAGTGAGTTTGTCAAAAAATACTGGGATGCCCGCGTTTTTGGCAACACTTTTCTTGAGAAAGAAGCAGCCAAAGGATATATCAAAACCGGCGCTGTGCAATTCGGTGTCGGGTTGTCTATTTCGCCTGTTTCAATTGTTCGTTGGACAAACACGAACAAGTCGGGCGTGCAAGAGGGCAAAAATCAAGGAATGGCACCGTTGGCGTTTCGTATCGTCGAACATGGTGTCTATGTAATGCCATTTTTTGTCAATCCAAATTTGGCGGCAAAAACCGGATGCGCGCAGCGCGATATTGATCTGCTCAAAGCGTTAATTCCGCATGCTTATGTTTTGAATCCCTCGACGATTCGCACACAGGTCTATTTGCGCCACGCTTGGTGGATTGAGCATAAGAGCATTCTTGGCAGTTGTCAGGATTATCTACTTTTCGAAGCGCTTACGCCGAAACGAATTGGTAATGCACAAGAGCCGTCTACCTCTTGGAAGGACTACGAAGATGTGGCGGGATTATCGCCCAATCTGAAAGAAAAAATTGCGGATTGTCAAGATTTAATGGCGCAATAATGTACTACGCCCATAGTCCAAAGCAAGAAAAGAACATTCCAGTGCAATCATACGCGGCGCATATAAATAATGTTGTGTGCCGTGCTGTTGCCGCCGCCGAGGAAGCATCTTGCTATGCGAAACTTGACGGCGACAATCTTAGAGCGGCGGTTAAACAAGCGGCGTTATTTCATGACCTCGGCAAACTTGATAAGGAAAATCAAAAAGTTTTATCGGGCGAGAAAAAAGCCAAAAGTTTGCCCGTGCAACATACCGATGCCGGAGCCGCCTATTTTTTAGATAATTCGCATACATCAATTTTTGCGGCAGCAGCAATTCAAGCGCACCATATCGGTTACCCCGATTTTAATGAGGAAGAAAACAAGGAAGAGGACGCTTTTCGCGATACAGATATTTGTGAGCACACCGATAAAACACTCGATTCACTTATTGAAGCACATCGATCGGCAGTAACGGATAATGAATATGGCGCTTGTGGCGAATTAGAAGGTGATCTCCAAGTTTTTCTGCGGCTACTGCTATCCTGTCTTGCCGATGCCGACCATACCGATACGGCGATTCATTACAAAGAATATCCCGAAACCGAATCACATATCAAATTACGCCCTGTCGAGCGGTTAAAAAAACTAGATGCGTATGTTGCTTCGCTTGCCAAATCCGATGATGAGCGTTCGCAGCTTCGCAGTGAAATGTATCAAGCATGCCAAGATTCCAAAACCGATTCGTGGATCAGTTCTTGCGATAGTCCTGTAGGCTCTGGTAAAACAACAGCGATAATGGCTCATCTTTTACGCGAAGCAGAGCGGCGCGAATTGCGACGAATTATCGTTGTGTTGCCGTTCACCAATATTATTATGCAATCTGTTGAAACCTATCGAAAAGCGTTGTGTTTAGAAGATGAAAACGCAGAAGATGTCGTTGCAGAACTTCATCATCGAGCCGATTTCCAAAATCTACAATCGCGGCATTTAACCGCGTTGTGGAAAGCGCCAATTATTGTTACAACAGCGGTAACTTTTTTTGAGACACTATCATCAAATACCCCCTCTGCTTTACGCCGATTGCACCAGTTGCCTGGCAGTGCTATTTTTGTTGACGAATCCCATGCAGCATTACCCCCACATTTGTTGCCGTTGGCGTGGCGATGGATCAATATATATGCAAACGAATGGAGTTGTTATTGGGTGTTAGCATCCGGTTCGCTCTGCCGTTTTTGGCAAATTAAAGAAATAGCGAAAGAGAGAGAAATTGACATACCGGAAATTATCGATGACGATTTACGAACACGATTATCGCATTATGAAAACCGACGAATTGAATATCGTTACGATCCGCAACCCAAAGATGTGAAAAAACTAGCTGAATGGATTACAAGTTTTCCTGGACCGCGTTTAGTGATTATGAATACCGTGCAAAGTGCGGCAGCGCTTGCCGACTATTTTGCTGCACAATACGGAATTGATAAAGTTGAACATTTATCAACTGCCCTGACACCGATCGATCGTGCAAAAACTATCCATCGTGTCAAAGAGCGGTTAGCAAGGCAAAAGCAATATTGT
Source organism: Campylobacterota bacterium (assembly GCA_025997415.1). Classification (GTDB taxonomy): domain Bacteria; phylum Campylobacterota; class Campylobacteria; order Campylobacterales; family SZUA-545; genus JAIRKM01. The sequence continues at coordinate 12,287 of BNUO01000042.1, read as the reverse complement.
AAAAAGTATAAAGTTGATGCTGATTGGACATTTATAGCTACCTCGTGTGTTGAAGCAGGCGTTGACATATCATTTCACACAGGCTTTCGCGAACTTGGATCGACTGTATCACTGTTGCAAACCGGCGGTCGAGTTAATCGTGAAAACGAATACGACAATGCGCAAATCTGGACTTTCAAAATAGCCGAAGGCGGATTATTAAAAACACATCCAATGCTCAAAGATGCCGCCATTATTTTGCAAGAATATTTTGAACGCAAAATTACCATTGAACCAAAATTAAGCACTCAATCAATCCAAGACGAAATTATTCGAAGAGGACAAAATACTTCTTCTGAAAAAATGTTTGATGCGGAAAATTGTCAGCGATTTCCAACAGTTGAACAAGAGTTTAAAGTGATTAACACCGATACGCGAATGGTAGTGGTTGATAAGAATACCATTGAACGCATCAAACATTATGAAAAAGTAACATGGCAAGAGATACAAAAAAGTTCGGTAATGATCTGGGGGTATAAACTAAAAGAGTTGAATATGCCTGAGATCCGTGAAGGTATTTATGAATGGAATCTTGCTTACGATGATTTTCTCGGATATATGGCAGGGATACTAGCTATCGAATCATTTACTGCCAATGGAGGTGGTATCGTATGATAAATAATTTTTCCGAAGATGACTTAATCCCTATGTCTGCGCTATCACATGTGAGCTACTGTCCGCGTCGTTATGCTCTCATTCACCTAGAGCAGATATGGGAAGAAAATCGTTTTACGGCGGAGGGGGATGTGCTGCACGAGCGGGTGCATAATGAGCATAGCCAGTCGCGCAAAACCTTTCGCGAAGAGTATTCGATGGGTGTTAGATCGCTTGAATATGGTTTAACGGGCAAATGCGATCTGGTGGAGCTATGGTTTGACGCAAACAACAAAACAGAAAACAATGCGAAAAACGAAGTAAAAAACAGTGCAAAAGATGCAAAAAACAACACAGAAAATAAAGCAGAAGACGACACAAAAAACAAAACAGAAAACAGAAATCCCATAAAGGTCAATCCCGTCGAATTCAAACGCGGTCGCACCAAAGAAAACGACGCCGATCGCGTACAGCTCTGCGCACAGGCGATCTGCTTAGAGGAGATGTTTCATATTCCCATCGATCAAGCACAACTCTATTATCTCCAAGAGCGCCGCAGAAAAGATATAGCTATTGACGAAAATCTGCGTAAAACCACCATAGAACTAACCCAAAAAATCCGCGAGATCAGATCGAGCAACCAAACGCCGATCGCAGTTTATGAAAAACGCAAATGTACTAACTGTTCGCTGGTCGATATCTGTATGCCCGAATGGACGCAAAAATCGGTTTCTCGGTACATAAAACGCCAAATATCGCTGATCGAACAAGAACACGAGGAACACGAACAAAAACGAGAACAAAAGTGCGAAAACTACTAAACACCCTCTATGTCAGCACGCAGGGCGCATACCTGCACCGCGAGGGCGAAACGGTAATCGTAGAGGTCGAACGAGTCAAAAAACTCCAACTTCCAATCCACACAATCGGCGCGATCGTCTGCTTCGGCAATGTGCTTTGTTCGCCATTTTTGCTCGGGTTTTGTGCTGAGCGGGGTGTCGCCATTTCGTTCCTGACCGAGCGCGGCAGATTTCTCGCCTCCGTGCGCGGCGCAGTCAGCGGCAATGTCCTGCTACGCCGTGCGCAATACCGTTTAGCCGAGAGCGAAGCCGCCTCAAAAACCGTCGCACAGCGCATCATCAGCGCGAAAATCGCCAACAGCAGAGCGGTTTTGAGCCGCACCCTCCGCGATCACAGCGAAAAAATCGACGCGGCGGCGGTTCAAGAAGCTGCCGATCGGCTTAAATACGCCTTAAACTCGCTCTCCGAAACGCAAACCATCGACGAAATTCGTGGGCTTGAAGGCGAGGCAGCAAACGCATATTTCGGCGCATTCGACCACCTGATCGTCAGCCAAAAATCGGACTTTGCCTTCACCATCCGCAGCCGCCGCCCGCCGCTAGATGCCGTCAATGCGTTACTTTCGTTCCTCTACACGATCCTTTCGCACGACATTCGCAGCGCACTTGAATCGGTCGGGCTTGATCCGCAGGTCGGCTTTCTGCACCGATTCCGCTCCGGCAGGCACTCGTTGGCGCTCGATATGATGGAGGAGTTTCGCGCCGTGCTTGCCGACAGGCTCGCGCTCTCGTTGATCAACCGATCGCAGTTGCACGCAAACGACTTTATGCAGAGCGCATCGGGCGCAGTTGTGATTAGCGATCGCGCCCGCAAAACCGTCCTTGGCGAGTATCAAACCCGCAAAACCGAGCCGATTTTTCACCCGTTTATCGATGAAAAAGTGCAGATCGGACAACTATTTTTCGTGCAGGCAAATCTGTTGGCAAGGCATATTCGCGGCGATACGGAGGGTTATCCGCCGTTTTTTTGGAGGTGAGATGTGGAGGGTGAAAAATGATGGTTCTGGTCAGCTACGATGTTGCCGTTTCGACAGAGGGGGGAGAGAGGCGATTAAGGCGCGTTGCTAAAGCCTGCAAAAACTACGGTCAGCGCGTGCAATTTTCGGTATTTGAGTGTGTATTAGAGCCTGCGCAATGGGTGAAATTGAAAAACGATCTTGAAAAAATAGTTGATGAAAAAACCGACAGCCTGCGATACTACTATTTGGGTGCAAACTATAAACACAAAATCGAACATTTCGGTGCAAAAGAGGGATATGATGTTGATGCGCTGATGATCGTGTGAAATAGTTTATATCCGCTAGCGGATCGATGAAATTAACTGCAAATGATCGATCATCGCAAGCATAAAATGGCTAAAATCCTGCCTATGAAACAGCAGCATTTGGGGTTTGCCGACACAGTCAATTTAGGCAGTTTTTATACGCCTGAGTGGGTCGTAGATATTGTATATGAGATGATCGGCAGGCGCATTCCAAACAGCGCTGATTATCGCATTGTTGATACATCGTGCGGATACGGGAGTTTTTTGCGTGGTGCAAATGCGATCGGCGCGGATATTGATTTAGCCGCTCTGGCTCAAGCGCAACGAACTTGTAAAAACGGCAAGTTTTTTCATCATAACAGTTTATTAAATATCTCACGCAAACAGCACGGCTTAACAGATAATGAAAAAATTGTGATTGTGGGCAATCCGCCATATAACGATACAACCTCGATCGTGCGAAATCGCATTAAACGAGGGGGAACAGAGTGCGATCACGAGGTGTTTTCGCGCGACCTTGGCATCTCTTTTTTGCTCTCATACGATCGCCTAAAAGCTGATTTTGTCTGCGTACTACACCCGCTTTCATACCTGATCAAAAAAACCAATTTTTCTGCGTGCCAAGCGTTCAAAAACAACTATCGCTTGATCGATGGTTTAGTGATCAGCTCTGCCGTTTTTTCCGACACATCAAAAACGACACACTTTCCGATTCTGATCGCCCTTTATGAGCGCAATACACAAGGAATGGATTACAATTTTATCACCAATTATTCGTTCAAAACTGATGAGAAAAAACAGTTTTCGTTAAGCCAGTTTGATACGATCGACCGTTACATCAATAAATATCCAAACAGGTCCGCTCTCTCTGAAGAAGAGACGATCGCATACTTTTGGACAATGCGCGATATTAACGCTCTAAAACGCTCAAAAACTTTTGTCAAAAAAGAGAGCAGCGGCACGATCCGCATTAGCCGCGACAAACTCGCATACTACTGTTATGTCGATCTGTTTAAGAGAAATATATCTCATATTCCGTACTATTTTGGCAATTTGAGTGTCATTATCAATCACGATGCATTTCTAAAAATTAAAGATATTTTTGTGCAAAAATCTGCCGAAAAACATACAGAGCTTCGATCGTTTATTGGCACAAACTATCAAGATAATAACACAGATTTAACGATCGAAAACTACTTTCGCGATCTGCTAAAAGATCACTACATTGATTAAGAGTTTTGTTTGACAAGTTTTGTAAGCGTCTCGGCGGTTTTTTCCGCCTCTTGCAGGCTCATTAGTTGGTGGCATGGAAGCGAAAGTTCAGCCGCATAAAACAGTTCTGCAAATTTCAGGTTTTGCGCACCAAACTGCTGTTCGTAGTAGCTGTGGCGATAAACAGGTTTATAATGCACCTGAACTCCGACTCCTTCGGCTCTTAATGCGGTGAAAATCTGCTCTTTTTTTGCGTGAAGTGCGCAATCTAGCAAAACGGGGTAGAGATGTCGGCTGTGGCTATTTTGCTGTGGGAGTTTTAGCGACACAATTTTGTCGTTTTTGGCAAAAAAACGATCGTAATATGTCGCGATCGCCTCTCGTTTTGCGATCGAAGCGTGAAGTTTTGTTAGCTGCGATCGTCCCAATGCGGCGGCAATATCGCTCAAACGATAGTTAAATCCAAGCGTTTGCATATCTTGAAACCACAGCTCGCCCTTTGCGATCCCGTGCGATCGCAAACGCCGCAGCCTCTTAGCCAAAACGGGATCGTCGGTGATCACAGCACCACCTTCGCCCGTTGTGATGGGCTTGACGGGGTGGAAGCTAAAGATGCCGATAGCGCCGGAACGCCCTGCCGACTGTTTGTGCCGATCGAAACTTCCCAGCGCGTGCGCCGCGTCCTCAATTACGACAATTTTGTGTCGCGCAGCTATGTCGCAGATCGCCTCCATATCGCACAAACTGCCCCCGTAATGCACGGGCACGATCGCCTTTGTCCGCTTAGTGATCAGCGGCGCGATCGCGTTTGGGTCAATGTTGCCGCTTTCGTAGTCAATGTCGGCGAAGATCGGCTTTGCGCCGCAGTAGATCGCAGCGTTTGCGGTCGCTGCAAAGGTGATCGGCGTGGTGATAATCTCGTCGCCCGCGCCAACTCCAGCCGCAAGATAGGCGGCGTGCAAGCCCGCAGTCGCGTTGGATACTGCGATCGCCGCATTTGCACCCGTGAATTCGCAAAGCGCGTCCTCAAACGCCTCGACCGCCGCGCCGCCTGTGAGCGAGCCGCTTCGCAGCGCCGCCGCAACAGCCGCAATGTCCTCCTCGTCAATGCTCTGCGCGCTGTAACGATCAAGCCACATTAGCGCACTTTTGTCATCGAAAGCAGCTCGCCGCTCGTGAGCCAGCGATTGTTCGTGTCGGAGGCGTACATAAAACCTTCGGCGACGGCGCGTCCCTGCTCGCCCTGCGCGCTCACCGCAAAATCGACCGCCTGCGCAAAGTTGATCGTTGGCGTGATCACAAAGTAATCGGCGAACTCAAATGTGTGGCGCGAGTCGTCTTCTGTAATCATCGCCTCGTGCAGTTTTTCGCCCGCGCGAATGCCAATGAGATCGATCGCGCCGTCCGGCAGCATCGCCTTTGCGAGATCGATCATCTTCATTGACGGGATTTTTGGCACAAAGATCTCGCCGCCGTGCATATTGGCAAAACTTTTCAGCACAAAATCCGCGCCTTGATCGAGCGTGATCCAAAAACGCGACATTCTTGTGTCGGTTATTGGAAGAGTTTTTGCGCCGTTTGCGATCAGTTTTTGAAAGAGCGGCACAACGCTGCCCTTTGAGCCGATGACATTTCCGTAACGAACAACCGAAAACTTGGTCGGGTGCGCCCCGCGAATGTTGTTTGCCGCCGTGAAAAGTTTGTCGCTTGCTAATTTGGTTGCGCCGTAGAGGTTGATCGGGCTTGCCGCCTTGTCTGTTGAGAGCGCGATCACCTTTGAAACGCCGCTAAAAAGCGCTGCGTCGATCACATTTTGTGCGCCGTTGATGTTGGTTTTTATGCACTCCATCGGGTTGTACTCCGCGATCGGCACATGTTTCATCGCCGCCGCATGAACGCAGTAATCAACCCCCTCCATCGCTCTGGTCAATCTGTCGCGATCACGTACATCGCCGATAAAATAGCGCATCTCTTTGCCGCCAAACTCCTGCCCCATTTCAAAGTGTTTCTGCTCGTCGCGTGAATAGATAATCACCTTTTTGGGAGAGTTTGCCAAAAGTTTTCGGACGAAAGCTCTGCCAAAACTGCCCGTGCCGCCTGTGATCAAAACCGTTTTATTGTTGAACATTGCTATCCGTTTATGTGAAAGTTTGCTAACGCGCGATCGATAAAACACGACATTTTTGTGTCGTGAATAATGCTTGCGTGTGTGCAGTCGCTGACTTTTTCGTGCAGCAGCAGGTTTTGGATCTGCGCGGCAAGCGATCTGGTGTGACTGTTTGGGATCACCTTGTCGCCAACGACCTCCAAAATCGCGCAGGGCGTGTGGTTTTTGCGCCAAAAGTAGGCGCTGTCGAACCGATTTCGCGCTAAATAATGAACGAGCAGAAAGCCGAAGTAGCGTTTGATCAGTCGCACCATCGACTCGTACGGAGTGATGAGAATAACGCCGTTTGTCGTGCGGACACTTGAGATAAATGCGACAATGCCCGTTCCCAAACTGCGTCCAAGCAGAACGACGCGATCGTAACGAGGCGAAACTGTGTCGTAAAGCTGTGCGGCATCCGCAAAGAGCGCCTTCTCGCTGGGTTTGCCTTCGCTATTTGCAAATCCGCGATAGTTCAGCCCTACAACATCGATCGAAGAGAGTGTCGTTTCGCGCAACGAATCAAGGAGATTGCAGGCGTAGCGGACATTATCGGCGTTGCCGTCAAACCAGACGAGCGCTGTCCTAGAGCCGTTTTTGCGCCAAAACCCCTCTAGTTTTACGCCATCTTTTGCGGTCATAATGAACGAATCTTTTTCGGCTACGGGAAAGTTTTTGCGCGAGCGATCGGTGCGAAAAATCATGCGGTACTCCAGCGCGTAGAGTGCGGCGACAACGATCAGATAGAGCAACGCTGCGAAGATGATCGCGGAAAGTACGATCGTTGCGATCATTGCGCCCCCTTTTGCGACATAATTGTGTCGGTTATGACTTTTACGCTTTGTGTTGCATCGACAATCAGATCCGCCGATCGCTCATAGATCTCCTGTCGCGACACAAATTTGTCGCAAAGTGTGTCGATCGAAACTGCCAAAGGTCGTTTATCTCGTTCCGCCTCGTGATCTAAACGATCTTTGATCGTCTCAAAATCGCATTGTAGATAGACAACAAAACCGATTTCGCGTAGATTGTCGCAAACGGTTGGCATTCCGCCGCCCGATGAAATGACCGCGCCCTTGACAAATGCGGCAAGCCACGCCGCAAGATCGCGTTCGTATAAACGAAACTGCGCTTCGCCCGCGTTTGCAAAAATCTCGGCGATCGTCTGTTTGTGCGAAGTTTCGATCAGCGCGTCCGTGTCCAAAAAGTAGCGATCGCTCGCACGCGCCAAGCACCGCCCAACGGTACTTTTGCCGCTGCCCATAAAGCCTACCAAAACGATGTTATTCAGTTTAGCCCCAATAAAAACCCGTCTTGTACGGCTTCGATCGTGTATGGGTAGAAGCTGTCAAGCGTAACGGTTACGCGGTAGAAGTTTTCGTGAAAATCGAGCAAAATGGAGGTGAAAAACTGCCCTTCTAGCTTGTTGCTGATTGGGTTAAACGGAATTGACGAGTTGAAATCCATCACAACGCGGCTGGGGCGCGGCAGAAAAAAGTGGCGGATCATCTCATCTTGCGTTTGCAGTTTGAGCACTTCGGCGGCAACGAAAAACCGCACGGAGCTGAACTCCTCTAGCCCTTCAACGGGAATGAAAACACCCATCTGACGCGGCAGTTTTGCGGCGTTTGGCTGATCGACGCGAACGGGCGAGTGCCAGTCGATTTGCTTTTCGACCTTTCGTTCAACGATGCCGATCGAACCATCGACAGATTGGTGCGTGAGGCTGACCGACTTGAGAATCCGCGCACTCGGCGGCAGCGTTAGCAGTTCATCTTCGAGCTGCGGCGGCGCGATCGCACCCGAATCGGTGCGGATCGTAGGTTCGCTAAGCGGAAAAAATGGGTTGTCGCGAGCGATTGCAGTCGTGAGCAACAGGAGCGCGCTAGTTAGCAAAATCCTACTGCTCATCAAAGATCAACTTTAGTTCGTACAGCTCCTTGCGAAGCCGCGCATTTTCGTCTTGGAGTTGGACAATCCGATCGTTTAGCGCTTGCTCTTCATCGTAGAGTTGTAGCAGTCTCATCAACGAATTGCCACCGTACAACAGGTAGTAGATGTAGAACCCAACCGAGCCAATGACAAGCAACAGGACGAAGTGGCGCAACCGCAAAAGCGGACGCGAACCAACCCCGCCCAAGAGTTCATCACGAATGTCGCTTGTCATCGCAAAGTGTCCGCACGGTTACTGACGGAAGGCTTTTTTGCCTAGATATTCCGCGCCCGCCTTCTCGCGTCCGATCTCCAGCACGCGGTTGTATTTGGCGATCCTCTCGCTACGGCTCATCGAACCGGTTTTGATCTGCCCCGCGTTGATCGCCACTGCGAGATCGGCGATAAATGCGTCTTCGCTCTCGCCGCTTCTGTGGCTGACGATCGTGGTGTAGCTGCTGCGGTGCGCTAGGCGGATCGTCTGCAATGTTTCGGTTACGGTGCCGATCTGGTTGAGCTTGATGAGGATTGAGTTCGCAACGCCTTTTGCGATCCCCTCGGCGAGGATTTTTTTGTTGGTAACAAAGAGGTCGTCGCCCACAAGCTGCGTTTTGCGTCCGATCCGCTCGGTGAGGCTTTTCCAACCTGTCCAGTCGTCCTCCGCCAAACCGTCCTCAATGCTCACGATCGGGTATTTGTCCACGAGCCGTTCGAGGTAGTCGATCATCTCTTCGCTTGAAAGCAGCTTGCCGCCCTCCGCGCCCAATTTGTAGCCGCCCTTTTCGTAGAACTCGCTGCTGGCGACATCCATTGCGATCGCGATCTCCTCGCTCGGTTTGTAGCCCGCCTTTTCGATCGCCTCCAATAGAAGCGTGATCGGCTCCTCGTTGTTTTTGAGGTTCGGCGCGAAACCGCCCTCATCGCCGAGCGCAGTTACATCGCCCTTGTCGTGCAAGATTTTTTTGAGCGTGTGGAAAACCTCCGCGCTCGCCCTCAAAGCCTCCGCGAAATCGCTAAAGCCGATCGGCATAATCATATATTCCTGAAAGTCGATGTTGTTGTCCGCGTGGCTGCCGCCGTTGATGACATTGAGCATCGGCACGGGCAGGACGCTCGCGTTCGCGCCGCCCAGATAGCGGTAGAGCGGCAGTTTTTGGCTCGCCGCCGCCGCCCTCGCCACAGCCATCGAAACGCCCAAAACCGCATTCGCGCCGAGTTTCGAGTAGTTTTCCGTGCCGTCTACATCTTTGAGCGCCGCGTCGATCGCCGCCTGATCGAAAGGCGAAAGCCCTACGAATTCGTCCGCGATCGTGCTATTGACATTTTCAACTGCCGTCAAAACGCCCTTGCCGCCGTAGCGTTTTTTGTCGCCGTCGCGCAGTTCGAGCGCCTCGCGTTTGCCTGTCGATGCGCCGCTGGGCACGATCGCCGTTCCCTTCGATCCGTCGCTGAGCGTTACGAAAGCGCGCACGGTTGGATTGCCGCGCGAATCGATCACCTCGTCTGCGTGAATGTTGTCTATAAAAACCATAATTGCCCCTTCTTGCGTAGTTTGCCTTGATTGTAGCGTTCGTCTGATAAAATGCGGCGCGCAGAGTGGGGTTTGCTGACCGAGTTTGGCATGCGCACACAAACAAAGAGGAGCGTTACGGTGAAATATGTTGCAATGAGGAATGATGGATTTGGCGCGAGGCTAAATGGTTTGCTGAATGCTATTGTGCTGGCTAACCAATTTAATGGAGAGTTTAGATTTATCTGGCCTGATTCAATTGATGAAGCAAAATACCACAGCATTTTGCCCAAAGAAGAGATATTTGACAAATCGTTTATTGAACAACACTATATTGACGAAAAAATGCTTAAGAAGCTTAAAACTGTAACGCTTGATAAAATGAATTCTATACAAAATTATGATGCAGTAGCCGTTCATTTGGAAATGCAAGATAACGATCGTGGTCAATACAGGCAAGCTTTTGAAACGATAGCTTTTGCTCAACCACTTCAACAGGCTAAACAAAGAGCAGAAAGTATAAATATTGATTATGTGGGGGGGAGTAATAGATCCGTCGCCGTTCATATGAGAGCCGGGGATATCGTTTATGGAGACTGCAGATTCACAAAGTTTTTTCATACAAAAGTCGCGCCCTTTCCAATCATTATGGCTATCATAGAAGATTTACAATCAAACGGATATGAACCAATTTTATTTGGGCAAGATGATGAATTAATGGCACACCTCAAGGAAAAATATCATGTCAGGCTTGCAAAAGAGCTTTCTAATCCATCGTTTTCTTCAGCGCAACAGGCATTATTCGACATTGTTTTGATGTCAAGATGTGCGAAAATCGTAGCAGGAGATAGTGCATTTGCGATTGAAGGTGGTTTAATCGGTGATGTACCGATGGTTGATTCGTACAGTTTTTTCGGCAAAGATCGATCGCTACAAATTATCCACAATACTTTTCAAAAACCAATAGACAACCGTATTAGCAATATGCAAAAAGCGTTTGCTTGTGTTTCGTATTTGTATATTTTGGATAAACAATATGCCAACGATGATATTTCGCTCTATTTGTTACAGGAAGCAGCTAGACAAGATCCGGCAAACGACTTATATAATTTTATCCTTGCTATGACATATTATAATGTGGGAAGAACTCAGGATGCGGAACAAACTCTATGCGATTGCTTCACGAACAACAATGCGGAAAATATGTTTAGATTTTTAACTAAATTATGGGTTACTAGCAGGACAGCCGTCTGCTCGTATGAGGCAGAATTGCAAGCTTATGCCGACAAAGGCTACCCTATTGCATGTTTGACGGTTTCAATTATTGCAATAGCTTATAGATCGTTCCGTACATACTGGCACTATAAAAACCAATTTTTTCTGCATAGGAAACGAGAGTATGCGATGCTAGATCATCTTGTGCAACCACATGTGTTGTTTGCAAATTATGTGCGCAACAAATGGCAACGATTGAGAGGAATAAAGGTTAAACAGATACCAGCACATATTTCTTGTCACTTCAAGGCGCAGTATAGATTGTTCTTGGCTAATAAGCCTATATAGAAAAGGTTGCTGTATTGTCGCCGCGTGTGTTGATGGTGGATCAGTCGGCGATCGGGCGCAGTTTGAGGCTTTTTTTCATTTTGAGTTTTGCAAATGCTTGCATATCTTCTACCTGATCGTACTCGTCCATAATATCAACATCGAGTAGCTGTTCGATCGCATCTTCTAGCGTAACAATTCCTGCGGTTTGACCGTAATTATCTACAACCAAAAACAGATGTTCTTTGCGATGGATAAACATATCAAGCGCCTTGAGAACGGGGATATTTTCTGATATACGAAAGATCGGAACCATAATTTCTTCTATACGCCGATCGCTGTGATCTAATATCTCTTCTTCCATAATTCGCCGCCCAAAAACCATACCGACAATATCATCAATGCCCTGATCATAAACAGGAATGCGTGATATTGTAAATATCTCTCGTTGTTTGAGTACATCGCGCACGATTGCATCTTTTTGCAGCGCAAAAACTACACTTCTGGGCGTGAGAATATCGCGCACTTTATCATCATCTAACGAGAGCAGATTTTCGACCAGATCCGCCTCTTGTTCGCGCACCGCACCGCTCTGTTCGCCAAGCTCCGTAATCGCCAAAATCTCATCGCGGCTGATCGCGTTTTGGTTGTGGTGTTGCTTGCCAAAAATCGAACTTATCGCCGATGAGATCATCGTAAATGGATAGGTGATCATTACGAGAAACTCTATCACTTTTGCTGAAGCGGGAGCGAGTGTTTTCCAGTATGCCGCGCCGATCGTTTTTGGCAAAATCTCTGATAGATATAGGATCAAAAGCGTCAGTATGACCGAGATCACAACCATATACTCTTCGCCAAATAGCTTCACCGCTTGTGCGCCGACTCCCGCCGCGCCGATCGTGTGGGCGAAGGTGTTGAGCGTGAGGATTGACGAGATGGATTTGTCAAGGTCTTTCTTGACCGCTTTGAGCGAGGCGGCGGCTTTTGGGTTGCTTTTGTTCAGCGAATGAATGTATGAGTGCGTTGTGGATAGCAACACCGCTTCCAAAATAGAGCAGATAAACGAGATCGGCGTATAGAAGAAATTATGGTTCCGATCTTTCGTATATCAGAAAATATCCCCGTTCTCAAGGCGCTTGATATGTTTATCCATCGCAAAGAACATCTGTTTTTGGTTGTAGATAATTA
>BNUO01000041.1 GCA_025997415.1 Campylobacterota bacterium | reverse complement strand
GTGGCGGTTTCTTTGCCTACATTCACACCCTACAAAGTCTGCGACTTTGTAGGGAACCCGTGTTTCTTGCCCGCGCAAGAAAGAATGGTCGCATACGCCAAAGGCGTATGCGAAAGATCTCCGCGCTCCTTCAGAATGACATCGTATTTGTCCCATCGCGCGTTACCGCCTCCTGTATTTTTCGTTGGTGGCAATGTAGATCGCCAAGATGTCGAGGGCGGCGGGTGTGATGCCGCTGATCTTCTCGGCGTCAAAGAGTGTGTTTGGGCGGAACTTGCCTAGCTTCATCACCAGCTCCGCGCCCAGTCCCGCGATCTTTTCGTAGTCGATGTCGGCGGGAATGACGAGCGATTTTTGCCGTTTCATTCGTTCGATCTGCTCATCTTGCTTGATCAGGTAGTGGTTGTATTTTGCGGCGATCAAAATCTGCCCAGTCGCCTCGCCACTCAAATCGGCAAATCGGCTGTCGATCGCGGCTAACTTTTCGGCGGTGAAACTTGGGCGCGAAACGATGTTGATTAGCGCCGTTTTTTCTACGATCTTCTCCTCGCCGATCGCCGCCAAAAGCCGCAGATTTTCGCCGCTGTTGGTCAAAAATCCCGCCTTGAGCCAGCCAAGCCCCGCTTCGATCTCCGCTCGTTTCCTGCAAAGCTCCTCGTATTCGCCGCGCGCGATCAAGCCGTAGCGGTGCGCGTGATCCGCCATTCGTAGATCGGCGTTGTCCTCGCGCAGGCTCAGGCGGTACTCGGCGCGGCTGGTAAACATTCGGTATGGCTCGTTTGTCCCTTTTGTAACGAGATCGTCGATGAGCACGCCCAGATACGCCTCCTCGCGCCCCAGCAAAAACGGCTCCTCGCCGCGCGAGTAGAGCACCGCATTCACGCCCGCAAACAGCCCCTGCGCCGCTGCCTCCTCGTAGCCCGTTGTGCCGTTGATCTGCCCCGCGTGAAACAGCCCCGCGATCCGCTTGGTTTCAAAGTTGTGTTTTAGCTCCGTCGGCTGCACAAAATCGTACTCGATCGCATAACCGCAGCGCGTGATGACCGCATTTTCCAGCCCGCGCATAGAGCGGATCATCGCCGTCTGTACATCGATCGGTAGCGAGGTCGAAAGCCCGTTTAGGTAGTACTCGTTTGCCTCGCGCGACTGCGGTTCGATGAAAATCTGGTGCGAGGCGCGATCGGCAAAGCGGTTGATCTTGTCCTCAATGCTGGGGCAGTAGCGCGGTCCCACGCCCGAAATCTGCCCCGTAAAGAGCGGCGCACGGTGGAAGTTGGAGCGGATCAGCTCGTGCGTGCGCTCGTTTGTCTCGGTGATAAAGCATGGCACTTCGTCGATACGAAAGTTTGCGCGATCGGTGCGGCGGCTAAACGGCTTCGTATCGGTCTCGCTCGGCTGGCGATCAACGCGCGAAAAATCGATCGACTCACCCGCGATTCGGGGGCAAGTTCCCGTTTTGAGCCGCAGCGTTTCAAATCCAAGCGATCGCAGCTGTTTTGCGAGTGTGATCGCGGGCATTTCGCCCATTCGTCCCATTGGTAGTTTGGTCTCGCCAATATGCACAACGGCATCGAGAAATGTGCCCGTCGTCAGCACAACCGCCCGCGCCGCATAATCAATTCCCAGCCGCGTCCGCGCACCCCTGATCCTGCCGTTTTCGACGATCAACTCCTCGACGAGATCCTGCGTAAGAGTCAGATTTTGCGTTCGCAGACAGAACTCTTTGGCAACGATTGTGTAGCGATCCATATCGATCTGCACACGGCTGCCCTGCACGGCGGGACCCTTTGAGGCGTTGAGCGTACGGTAGGAGAGTGCGCTTTGATCGGTGATCTGCCCCATAACACCGCCGAGCGCATCGACCTCTTTTGCGAGGTGTCCTTTGCCCAGCCCGCCGATCGCGGGGTTGCAACTGATCGCCCCAATCTGCGAGAGCATTGGCGTAACCAGCAGCGTTTTCGCGCCCATTTTGGCGCACGCGATCGCCGCCTCCACTCCAGCGTGTCCGCCGCCCGCGATGATAATTTCGTACTCATTCATGGCGCGGATTTTAGCAAACAGCCACGATCGACCGCTTTTGTCGGCTCGCTGCGTTTTTGTAGCGTTCGTTTTAGCCAACGGTATTAAAATACATTTAATGGAAGACGCACTATCTGGCGAACTTAGTAGTATTCTCACCGATCTTGAGCGCATAAGTGCGCTCGTGTCGATGAAAGAACACGAACTCGGCATTGTGCGAAAGACGGCGCTCAGCCGCTTTGACGACCATTGCTATCAGCTCGCGCTTGATGATAAAACATACTTTTTGGACACGCAAAATTACGAGGCGCTAAGAGACGCGGTAGCGGCGCTCGAAAAGGAAAACAATGTCTCCTAACCTGAAACGGACGCTTTTTTTTCTCGTCTTTGACGCCGTTTTGTCGCTGATCTCGTTTCTCGCAGCCTATCTGCTGCGGTTTAATTTCCTAATTCCCGAAGATGCGTTTGCCTCGCTCTGGTACTTTCTGGCAACGCTCTACGCGCTCAAGGTTGCGGCGTTTGCGGTTGTGGGCGTGTATAGCATTCCGTGGCGGTTTTTTTCGCTTAGCGGCGTTGCCAGCCTCACGCAGGCGCACTTTGTGGCGTATGGACTCTTTGCCGTTTTGTATGTCGTGGTTGAACCGCTTGCAAATCTGCCGCTCTTTCCGCGCTCCGTGCTGGTCATCGACCTCTGTATCTCGCTGATCTTGCTTGCCGCTCTACGCGCCTCCAAACGGCTTTTCGTGCAGTACAAGAGCAAAAGCAAGCCGATCGCCGTCATTATCGGCTCGGACGAAAACGCCGAAAAGGTCTTTCGCACGATCTCGGATATGCAGGTGATCGCGTTTGTGGCGATCGAAAAGAGCAGTCGCGGATTGCGCATTCACGGCAAGCGGGTCATCGACTTTCGCACGCTGATACGAATTGCGGCAAAAAGCGCGATCAGCTGTGCGATCATCGCGCCGAACAAACACGCAAACATCGTCCGAATCTACGAAACCCTGCGACATATCGGCATTCGTGAAATCCGCAAAGTTGAGCTAGGCGATACTCTGGGTTTAGCGCCGCTCAAGATCGAAGACCTGCTGGCTCGCAATCCAAAAGACCTCGACAAAGAGGCGATCGCCTCTTTCGTGGGCGGCAAGCGCGTCTTGATCACGGGCGCGGGCGGGAGCATTGGCAGCGAACTGGCGAGAAGCGTGGTTGGCTACGGCGCGGCGGAGCTAACGCTGGTCGATTCAAGCGAGTACAACCTCTACACGATCGGCGAGGAGTTAGCCTCAAAATACCCAACGCTCTCGCTTGTCGATGTTACCGATCGCGACTCGCTGGAGAGGCTGCTCGCCAAAACCAAGCCGCAGATCATCATTCACGCCGCAGCATACAAGCATGTACCGATGGTGGAGGCAAACCAGCACGAGGCGGTTGTCAATAACATTTTGGGTACAAAAAACTGTATCGATCTGGCGATCAGCCACAGCGTTGAAACATTTGTGCTCATCAGCACCGACAAAGCTGTGCGTCCCACAAGCGTTATGGGCGCGACAAAACGGGTCTGCGAGCTTTATCTGCAAAGCGTTTCAAGTATGAACACGCGGCTGGTTGCCGTGCGCTTTGGCAATGTACTGGGTTCAAGCGGATCGGTCGTGCCGCGCTTTCACCGCCTGATCGCCGAAAACAAGCCGCTGACGGTTACGCACCCGAATATGACGCGATACTTTATGCTCACCAGCGAAGCGGTGGAGCTGGTGTTGCAAGCGGCAAGTATGGCAAACGGCGGCGAGATTTTTGTGCTGGATATGGGTATGCCCGTTCGGATCGCGGATATGGCGGCGCAGATGTTGGATCTTGCGGGCAAGAGCGAACTGGGTATCGTTTATACGGGGCTTCGTCCGGGCGAGAAGCTCTACGAGGAGCTGCTGATCGAAGAGGGCGATCAGACGACCAAATATCCGTCGATCTTCGTGGGCAGACCATCGGCGATCTCGATCGAATCGCTCTGCTATCACATCGAGGAGATACTGACGGCGTCCAATGTGCCTGCGGCGCTAAAGTCCATCGTGCCAGAGTTTAATCACAACAAAGGAGGAGACAATGCAGTCAATTTATCGCGAGTATGACATTCGCGGCATTTTCGGCGAGGAGCTGGTAAGTAGTCGGATCAAAACGCTGGGCTATGCGCTGGGGCTTGAGATCGGCAAAGGTAAAACCGTAGCGATCGGCTATGACGCCAGAACGCACTCAACAACGCTTTTTGGCTGGCTTGCCAGCGGCTTTAACTACGCGGGGCTGACCGTTCTGAAGATCGGTATGTGTCCTACGCCTGTGAGCTATTTTGCGGGTTTTCAGGAGTTTGACGGCAAAAAGCCCGATATGACCGTGATGATCACCGGCAGCCACAATCCGCCCGAATACAACGGGTTTAAGGTTACGATCAATAACGAACCGTTTTTTGGCGAGCAGATCTACGCGCTTGGACGCAAGATCGAAGCGGATATGAAGTCGATTGGCGACAACGAAAACGCAATAGAGATCGATGCGGTAGAACGCTACATCGCCTACCAAACCAACCAGTTTGCGCACCTCAAAGGGCTGAAAACGCCGCTGATTTTTGACTGTGGAAACGGCGTGGCTGCGATCACGCTTGCGCCGATTCTCAAAAACCTTTCGATCGACGCAACGCTGCTGTTTTCTGAACCCGATGGCACATTTCCAAACCACCACCCCGATCCGAGCGAAGAGGAGAACTTGGAGATGCTCAAAGAGGAGATGAAAACGCACGGGCAGAAGTACGGCTTTGCCTACGATGGCGACGCGGACAGGATCGCAATGCTTAGCGCCAAAAACAACTTCAAGGGCGACATACTCTCGATCTTTCTGGCGCGCGGTATCGAAAACCCGGTTGTGATCGGCGAAGTCAAATGCTCGCAGGTGATGTACGACGAGATCAACAAGATCGGCAAGGCGATTATGTACAAAACCGGTCATAGCAACCTCAAGGTCAAGATCAAAGAGACGGGTGCGAGTTTTGCCGCCGAAGTGAGCGGACATATCTTCTTCAACCACCGCTATTTTGGTTTTGACGACGCGGTTTATGCATCGTTTAGGCTGATCGAACTGATCAAAGACGGCTTTGATTTTGACGCAGAGTTTGCCAAACTGCCCAAAGTTTTCAGCACGGACGAACTCAAGGTCAAAACAACCGAAGAGGAGAAATTCAAGATCATCGACAGGCTCAAGATCGCGCTCAAAACGCCACCCGCCGATCTGCCGAAAATCCGCGAAATCATCGACATTGACGGCGTTCGCGTGATCTTTGAAAACGGCTGGGGGCTGGTGCGCGCTTCCAACACAACGCCCGTTTTGGTTACGCGCTTTGAGGCGACAAGCGAGGCGGACTTAAAGGCGATTCAGACTTCGCTGACCGCGCTTTTAGATAAAGTCAAGTAGCGCGTGCAAGAGTTTGGTTCGCGGATTTACCTTGACACCGAAACGACGGGAGGCGACAGCGACGATCGCCTCTGTCAGATCGCGTTTTTGGTCGAAACGCCGACGCTGATTGGCTACGAAAAGCCAACGGCGCACGACGATCTCTGCAAGCCTCCAAAACCGATCGGCTTTGGAGCGATGAGCGTCAATCACATCACCAACGAGATGGTCGAAAACGCGCCCTCCTTTGCCGATAGCCGCGCCGCAAAAACGCTGCAAAAGCTCAACGAGCCGCAGAGCGTAATGATCATTCACAACGCGCCCTTTGATCTCGCAATGCTGGAGCGCGAAGGGTTTATCTGGCGCGGATATGTGCTTGATACGCTTCGCGCGGCGCGACACCTGATCGAGAGCGATAGCCACGCGCTGCAATACCTCCGCTACGCGCTTGGGCTTTACAAGGACGAGGAGGAGTTTTCGCGCACGATCAAACGCAAGGTCAGGGCGCACGACGCTGTGGGCGATACGATCGTGCTCTATCTGCTCACGCAACGGCTGCTGGAGGCTCATTCGATGGAGGAGCTTATCGCGCTTGCAGACAAACCCGTGAAACTTCGCACGCTCCGCTTTGGCAAACACAAGGACAAGAGCTTCGATGAGGTTGCGCACGCCGATCGCGGCTATCTCGTCTGGCTGCTAACAAGCGAACGGCAAAAAGCCGATATTGACCAAAACAAGGATCTCATCTACACGATCGAAGCGCATTTGGGTAGTTAGGGGTGTGATGGTCAAACTGATTTTGCTCTTTCTCTGGCTTTCGATGATCGCGGTTGTGGCGCTGGCGAATGTGGGTTTTCTCATCTCAAAGGTGTTTCATCTTTCGCGCAAACCGCCGCCCGTCAAGCCCGTTGTCATTCCCGATTTTCCGATCAAAGAGATCGAGAGCGTTATCAAAGACAAAAACAGTACGCTTGCAATGCTTACCGCCGTTGCTAAAGCGATCATCGCCCACCACCCAATCGACCCCAAGAAAGACGGCAAAACAAGCAAGGAGGCGAAGTTTCTGCTTGATCTGATCTTTACAATGGCGGGACACAAAAATATGTCCAACGAGTTTCAAGACGAGATGTACGCAGGTCTGATCGATAGCAACCCAACCTACGCCCGCGACTTCGACAGAGCGCGATCGAAGAAATAACCAACGATTTGAACGACACGCAATCCCTGCAACAACACAGATTCTTCACTTCGTTCAGAATGACATTCCCTGTCATGTTGAGCGAAGCGAAACATCTGTGTTTGCCTTTAGATTCTTCACTTCGTTCAGAATGACAAAACACCTGTCATTGCGTGCCTCCGTAGGGACGACATTATCTCAATTCAGGATAAAAATATTTAACCCATTCGGTATAGGTATCTTGTGCAGAAAGGCAGGTATCGATCAAGTAACCGCGAACGCGATCGAACTCTTTTAATCCACGATAATAAAACTGTTTGTTGGTATCGTCAATAATGAAGGGTATAATATTGTTTTTCAGGCATTCGCGAAACATCAGCAAGCGACCAACTCTGCCGTTGCCGTCTTGAAAAGGGTGTATTTTTTCAAAACGATAGTGATATTCCACGATATTTTCAAAAACCCTTTTAGAATATTCGCTCGATCGCAGGTCTAATCCGCAATCACAAACCGAGTTATACCAATCGTGAAGCGCGTTTATTTCTGCTTCGACATTTTTGGGTAATGTGGTTTTAATGCCCCCTACCTCATTGGGGCGTTTTTTCCAACCTCCAACATTAAACCACGACTTTGCAGCGTCGGAAGTGCCTGCTTTAACAATTCGGTGAAATGCTTTGAGCAGATCGCTAGAAAAAGGCGTTTCAAGCGTATCGATCAAATAATCAAAAACAACAAAGTGATTAGAGGTTTCGATAATATCATCAACGGGCACCGCCTCGTTATCTTTGAAGCCGATCGTGCGAGTTTCAAAAATATATCTGGTCTGTTCTTCGGTTAGTTTGCTCCCCTCTATCCTGTTTGAATTATACGCAAGATTTATCTGAGTTTTATGGTACAAGCCGCCTTTTTGTTTTGCCTGTTTTTCTTCAACAAGATATGCTTTTAATAAGCTCATTTTAATCACCTTTTTGTTGCCTTAAATATACAACTTTTTTCCTTATTTCTCTCTCTATTTGCAAAAAACCGTCAGGGATCGCCGATCGCCGTTATGCCACTAGTTTGCGCCCTTAGCCCGCCTTTGCTAAGATGATTACATCTGGAATGCAAAGGAATGGTAGTGGATCTACTGATGAACATCAACATTGAGTTTTACATTGCGGGCTACCTCATCGGCGCGATTCCGTTTGGCTACTTGCTTGCGCGGTATCTGGCGAATGTCGATATTCGCTCCAGCGGCAGCGGCAGCATCGGCGCGACAAATGTCCTGCGCGTCCTGAAAGAGAGCGATCCAAAGCTGGCAAAACGGCTGGCGATCGCCACTTTTGCCTGCGACGCGCTCAAAGGTCCCATCGTCATGCTCGCGGCGTTTCTCGCGGGCTGCGACGAAAATGTTCTATGGACGATCGCGGTGCTGACGGTGATCGGACACTGTTTTAGCCCATATCTGCTCTTTGAGGGCGGCAAAGGGATTGCCAGCGGTTTTGGCGTTATCGCGGCAATGCTGCCGATCGAAGCGTTTTTGGGTATTTCGGCGTGGTTTGTCGTCGGCAAAAAGCTCAAAATCTCATCGATCGCCTCGCTTACGGGTGTGGCTACAGCCCTGCTGCTTAGTTTCGCGCTCCACCCCGCCACATACCACGCGCCGTTTGTGATCATCGGCTTTATCATTCTGTACAAGCACATTCCAAATATCGTGCGGTTATTTCGCCGCGAAGAAGCGAGGGTAGTATGACGATCGAACTTAGAGAGCTTAGGGTTGAAGCGCTGATCGGCGTTGAGGAGTTTGAGCGGCAACGACCGCAGGTGCTCTCGATCGACTGCGATGTGGAGTACGACTACAAGGGAGGCAAGCATATTGACTATGTAGCCGTGCGCGAACTCATCGGTTACGAACTCAAAAACGGCAAGTTTGGTCTGCTCGAAGATGCGCTTAGCGCGATTGCCAACAAATTGCTGCAAATCAATACGGCTATTAGCTCCGTTCGGCTCTCAATCTGTAAAATTCATCTGCTGCCCGACACACGAGTTAGCATCGTTGTGCTACGATTAAGCAATAATTAAGGAGTTGATATGCGAATCTTGATCGTTGAAGACGAAAGCACGCTCAATAAAACCCTTTCAGAGGGGTTGAGGGAACTTGGTTTCCAAACGGACGAGGCGGAGAGCCTCAAAGACGCGCAGTACTATGTTGGTATCCGCAACTACGATCTAGTGCTGACCGATTGGATGCTGCCAGATGGCAGCGGGATCGATGTGATTCCAGAGATCAAACGCAAGAGCCAGCGCACCGCCTGCGTGGTCATCAGCGCACGCGACGATCACGAAAGCGAGATCGAAGCGTTGAAAAAGGGCGCGGACGACTACATCTGCAAGCCATTTGAGTTTGATGTACTGGTTTCAAGGATCGAAGCGCGGCTTCGTTTTGGCGGCACGAACCTCATTGAGATCTACGATCTTAGAATCGACCCCGATGAAGAGAAGGTTGATTACAAAGGCAAAGAGGTTGAACTCAAAGGCAAACCGTTTGAAGTACTCTCGCACCTTGCGCGCCACCGCGATCAGATCGTCAGTAAAGAGCAGTTGCTTGACGCGATCTGGGAAGAACCCGAACTCGTAACGCCAAATGTGATCGAAGTGGCGATCAACCAGATCCGCCAGAAAATCGATAAACCGCTCAAGATCGACACGATCGAAACAGTTCGTCGTCGCGGGTATCGATTTTGCTATCCACGAAAAGCCTAAGGGCTGAGTTCGCGCTCAAGCTCCTGCCTATCTTCGCAGGGATCATCTTTTCGTTCTCGTACCTTGTGTACGAAATGATCGAAAACAGCGTCTATGGCGAAGTTGAGCGCAGAATGCTTGAGGACGCAGAAAAACTTGCCGTTGATTGGCACGCCCTCCTGCCGCAATACACCATCGACTACCTCGAAAACGGGGGTTGGAAGCGGCACTTTTTTGAGACAGAAGAGGGCGGCGTAAGCGGTTATCACCTCGTTTATCCGCTAGAAAACGGTGCCGTTATGCTCACGCTTGAGATCGGCTACGAGCGGGCAATGCTTGACAATGTTAAGCAAGTCGTGATCATCGCTAACTTCATCTCGCTCATCTTCATTCCGCTGATCGCGCAGTTATACTCCTACTTTCTCGCACAGCCGATCAACCGTCTTGGCAAAGAGCTTTCGCTAATGGACGAACACACGCTAAGCGAGGTCGATACCGCGCACCTGCCGAGCGAGTTTGTGCCGCTGGGCAAAACGCTAAACCGCCTGCTGATCCTCATTCACACGCACATTAGCTATCAGCGGCAGCTCTTTATCGGATTGGCGCACGAACTCAAAACGCCGCTCGCCGTCATTCGCGCTAGAAACGATGTAACGCTTCTCAAAGAGCGCGAACCCGAACGCTACAAAGAGACAATCCGCCAGACAAACGACACGATCGGCGAGATGAACAAAATGACGCGGACGATCTTGGAGTTTGGACACGCCGAATACGCGCAGTTCGATCACTCCGAACTCCTTGACATTGTCAATCGTTTGCGCCTCAAATGCGCGGATTTTGAACTGCTGGCAAAGGAGCAAAACCGCGAGCTTGTCAAGGCGATCGAGCCGCAATCGCTGCTCATACACACCCGCCCAACGCTCATTAGCCACATCGTGCAAAATCTCTTTTCCAACGCTCTGAAATACACGCCCAAAAACGGCAAGATCACCATCGCCTCTCGCGCCGAAAATCAGAAGTTCATCATCGAAGTCATCGACGAAGGCGACGGGATCGGCACCGACTTTGACCCGTTTGCGCCGTTTGTGGGCAAGGGCGAACTGCGCGGAAGCGGGCTTGGGCTATTTCTGGCAAAAAACGCCGCGATCGCGCTTGGCGGTACGCTTAAAATCACAAACCGCGAGGACGCAAAGGGCGCGATCGCCACTTTCACAATGGACATTAGCCCCGCAGACTAACTCTCTAACGATCGCGCAGAAGCTGTCTTTAAGACGAGTTCGCTAGACTTCCGCGCTATTTTCTATTTAAGGAATTACGATGAAACCAACATACAACCCTTCAAAACGCAAGCGGATCAACACGCACGGTTTTCGCGTTCGTATGGCAACCAAAAATGGGCGCAAACTGATCAACCGCCGCCGCGCCAAAGGGCGAAAACGGCTTGGTGCGTAAGGCAAAGAGATTCGTTTTGCAGCAATGAAAGCATCGCGGACATTTGAATCGCTGTTTAAGCAGACTAGAGGTTTGCACGCGGATGCGTTTGTCTGTTTTTACCGAAGCGACACCGTCTGCGAAGTCGGTTTGGTCTCTTCAAAAAAGGTCGGTAACGCCGTCTCGCGCAACTTTGCCAGAAGGCGAATGCGCGAACTCTTTCGCGCACACCAGTCGATCCTCCCTGATGGTCGCTATGTGTTGGTTGCAAAGAAGCCGATTACTAAAATGCCTTTTGATTTACTTAGCGAGCAATTTGGACGAACGGTTAAGAATCTACAAAAATTACGATAAAGGCAGAGATTTTGTTTGATAAGCTCACTTCTACCCATCGATTGATCCTATTTTTTGTGGTCGCGATTGTCTTTTTCACAATCTACGATCGCTTTGTTGTGCGTCCGCAGGTGGAAGCAAAAGCGTTGCAAGCGCAGGTTTTGGAGGCTGAAAGGCAAGATACGATTGAGAGCGGTACGACGACAACTGCGACAACGCCCGCCTTTCAAGCGCCCGCTTCGTCAGCAACTGCCAGCGCACCCGCACCGATTTCCGCAGCAAGCGGCAAGGTGATCGCAACCGTTACAACCGCGATCAGCCGCATTGAGATCGACGAACTCGGTCGTATTCGGCAGGTCTCGCTTAGCGGCAAGGTTTTTGAGGGCGAAAACTCGGAGGCGCAGACGCTCTTCGATCCAACGCATACTCGTGCGCTGGAGATCCGCTTCGCCGATCGCACGCTAAATGACGCGGCGTTCAAGATCGCCTACTCAGCTTCCGCCTCATCGATCAATGCTAGTTTGTCTCCCGCGCCGCTGGTTTTAACGCAGCAGCTTGACGGCGTAACGGTAACAAAAAGCCTTGTTTTCTACCCCGATGGACACTACGATCTAACGGCGAGCGCACAAGGCGGCGGCGAGTTTTACATCACGCCGGGTTTTCACCCCAACGCCGCGAGCGATCCCATGACCGTTCAAGGCGCACTAACGCAGACGGCGACGGGCGTGATCGAGACGATCGCCGATGGCGACGCGAAGGGCGGCGAACACTTTGAGGGCGCGAAGATGGTCAGCGCGTTTGACCGCTACTACGCAACTCTGTTTTACAACTACCAGACGCCGATCAATGTAACCTTTCTAAAACAGGGCGATGGCGATCCGCTTGCGTTTGTGCGAGTGAGTAGCGAGATCAAACTGGGCGGTTATGTGGGTCCAAAATATGTCGCCGTTTTGGAGTCGATCGATCCGCAGCTTGGCGGCGCTGTCGAATACGGCTTTTTCACCTTCCTATCCAAGCCGCTCTTTGTTGTGCTGGAGTGGATCTATTCGCTTGTGCCCAACTGGGGTTTTGCGATCGTCATCTTCACCGTGCTGGTCAAGATCGTGCTCTTTCCGCTTAGCCACAAAGGTATGGTGAGTATGGCGAAGCTCAAAGACCTTGCGCCTAAGATGAAAGAGCTTCAGGAAAAGTACAAAGACGACAAACAAAAACTCCAGATTCATATGATGGAGCTATACAAAAAGCACGGCGCAAACCCGCTGGGCGGCTGCCTGCCTCTGATATTGCAAATCCCGATCTTCTTTGCGATCTACCGCGTGCTGCTCAATGCGATCGAACTCAAAGGCGCAGAGTGGCTATACATCGGCGATCTTTCACTACGCGATCCGTTCTTTGCTCTGCCTTTGTTAATGGGCGCGACAATGTACCTCCAGCAGCGCATAACGCCGAGCAACTTCACCGATCCAATGCAAGAGAAGCTATTCAAATGGCTGCCTGTGATCTTTACGGCGTTTTTCCTGATGTTCCCTGCGGGGCTTGTACTCTACTGGCTGGTCAATAACATCGTTTCGATCGCGCAGCAATGGTTCGTCAATCGCCATATGGAAAAAATCAAACTATCACACAAAGAAGAGAACAATGAAAAAAATTGAAGCTGAAACACTTGATCAAGCATACACAAGAGCGGCGTTAGAGTTCGCTTGCTCCATTACTGAACTTGATATAGAGGTTGTACAAGAGCCGTCGAAAGGCTTTGTGGGACTGTTCAAAAAAAGCGCGATTATCATGGCTGTCAAAAAGCATGAAACTCTCCCGCAGCAGCGATCGCGTCCTAGCGAACCAGCACCCGCTCCAAGAGCGCCGCGTGAAGTTGAACGACCAGTGCGAGAGCCTGCGCCTGAACCGCAGATCGCTGTCAAAACAGAGCGATACGAAACGCCGCAACCAACGCCAACGCCCGCTCCCACCGCTCCCGCGAAACCAAGCCGCCCTGAACCGCAACCGCTCATTAAGCCGCGCACCACAGCCGCCGCCGATCGCGTGCTTGAAAACGCCTTTGCCGATGCCAAAGAGGAGCCGTTTGCGCCAATGAGCGTGAATATCCGCCAAAAGATCGAAGAAAAACGGGTGGAAGAGAAGCGATTCGACGAAAAACGGTACGGGGACAAACGCTTTGACGACAAACGCGCACCCGCCAAAGAGAAGATTTTCGATAAACCACAGCCGCCACGCCACGCCGACTTTGTCGATACCGCATTCAACGACAAAAACCTCAACCAAGAGCAAGTTTGCGAGGAGATACAGAGTACTCTACGCGATCTCTTTGCCAACACCTGCTATCAGATCGAGCTGATAGAGGTTACGCCATACGACGAAAAAACCGTGAAGGTGCTGTTTGACGGCGTTGATGCCGCGCTTTTGATCGGCAAAGACGGCTACCGCTACAAGGCGCTAAGCTACATTCTTTTTAACTGGATCAACCCGACCTACGGCTATCTGCTCCGCCTTGAGATCGCCGAGTTTTTGCAAAATCAAGAGGAGATGATCGCCCGTTACCTAGAACCCGTTATCGAATCGATCGAGCAAAACGGCAAAGGGCAGACCCGCGTTTTAGACGGCGTGCTGGTACAGATCGCGCTTAAAGAGCTGCGAAACCGCTTTCCCAACAAGTATGTTGCGATCAAATCGACCAGCGATGGCGAAGGCAAACTTGTCGTTGTCAATGACTTTATCCGCCGCTACGACAAGTAGCCCGTTTTGCGGTGAGTAACGAGACGATCGCCGCGCCTGCCACGCCGCTCGGACGCGGTGCGATCGCCATTGTGCGGCTGAGCGGATCGAAGGCTTACGAGATCGCGCTGAAGGTTACGCGCCGCCAAAATCTCACGCCGCGTTACGCGCACCTCCTTTTTCTGCACAACGAAAACGGCGATCCGATCGACCGCGCGATCGTGCTTTTTTTCGCCGCGCCCAAAAGCTACACGGGCGAGGACATTGTCGAGTTTCAAACGCACGGCGGTTTTGCCGCCGCAAACGCGCTAATCGCTGAACTGGTGCGGCTTGGAGCGCGGATCGCAAGAGCGGGCGAGTTTAGCCTCCGCGCCGTGCAAAACGGCAAGATGAACGCCGCCGAAGCCGAAGCCGCCGCAGCGCTTAGCGTTGCTAGAAGCGCGAAAGCCGCAACACTACTCGCACGGCAACTTGGCGGCGAATTGGAGCGATTTACAAACGATCTGCGCACTCGGATTTTGCGGCTGATCGCCTACGCCGAGACCACGATCGACTACGCCGAAGATGTGGGCGAAACTGCGCTTGAGGCAATGCGCCGCGACATTGACGAGCTAGGCGCAGTTCTGGCGGAGACGATCGCCTCAAGCAGGCGGCGCAGAGGGGTTTTGCGCGGCTACGAAGCGGTGATCATCGGCAAACCAAACGCGGGCAAAAGTTCGCTGCTGAACGCTCTTTTGGGCAGGGCACGGGCGATCGTTAGCAGCGAGGCGGGCACAACGCGCGATCTGATCGCCGAAGAGCTGCTGGTGGGCGAACACCTTGTGCGGCTTCTGGACACGGCGGGACTGCGAAAGGGCGCGGGCGAGATTGAGACGATCGGCATTGAATACGCGCGAGACGCTGCGGCAAAAGCAGACCTGATCATCGCGCTTTTTGACGGCTCAAAACCGCTGGAGGATAGCGATCGCGAGACGCTGGGACTGATCGCCTCGCTTGGAAGCTCCCGTGCTGTGATCGCCGCGATCAACAAAAGCGATCTGCCGCCGCAATTTGACAGCGCGGCGCTGGCGGGAGTGCAGACGGTGCATATTAGCGCGATGAGCGATGTCGCACCGCTGATCGCCGCCTTGCAAACGCTCCTCGATCGCGAGGCGGGCGGCGAAGAGATGCTGCTGGTTTCCGAGCGGCAAATCGCGCTCACAACCGCCGCCGCCACCGAAATTGCCGCCGCAAAAAACTGCTTTGAAAACGGCGAACTTGAGCTATTTAGCTACTCCTGCCGCGACGCGCTTGCGCATATCGGCGCACTCACCCGACCCGCCGAATACGGCGAAATGCTTGACATTATGTTTGGCGAGTTTTGCCTCGGCAAATAGCTTTTTGGTGGGCGCTCCCCCCCCTGTCATTCTGAGGAGCGAAGCGACGAAGAATCTCATCCTCTTGTCATTCTGAGGCTGCTTTTGAGCCGAAGAATCTCATCCTCTTGTCATTCTGAGGAGCGAAGCGACGAAGAATCTCTATTTACCCTGAGATTCTTCGCTTCGCTCAGAATGACAAAAAGCGGTTTTTGCTACACTTCGCGCAGTTTTGGAGGAAAAGTTGGCAGATACAGACGCACAAATAGTCGATCTCTTTACGGCGGCGGGTGAGATAGCAGAAAAATACAAAGATGAACAGCGCGACAAAGACGAAGACTTTAATATCTTTTCGATCTTGCGAGCTGAACGCAAAGAGGCTGCACATTCGTATTTTTTGTATGAACTTTTGCGTAACGACGGAAACCACAATCACGGCGATCTATTTCTGGAACTGTTTTTAAAGAATATTGAGTTTGATGAAGAAACTGCTGAACTTGAGTGCGAAAGGGAAGAATGGATTTCGGGCGGAAAACGAAGAATTGACTTTGTGATCGAAGATGAAAACAATATCATTTTTATTGAGATGAAAGTCGGTGCGAAGGATAGCGAAAATCAATTAAATGATTATTATAAACATGGTGAAAAATATGCTAAAGAAAGTGGTCAAACGCCGCGCTATTATTATCTAACACCAAATGGTGATCCCCCTGTTAATGCGTCAAAAGAGGTCGAAAAAGCTTTTACGCCCATCTCTTTTGACACACATATTAGGGCATTTATCCAAAAAGCGATCGAAGCGTGCGATGATGGCGAGAATATACGACTTTCTTTAGAGCAATATCTGAATGTCGTCAATAACATTACGGGACAAATTAGCAAGAAAGAGGAGGAGATCATGGAAATAATGGAGCTAATCAAGGACAATAAAGCGGCTATGATGGGTGCGCTTGAGATATGTCGGTTTTTGCCCGATATTTTGGCGGAAAAAGAGTTGGAGTTTTGGAATGGTGTAGCCGATAAAATAATCAATATCGACATCGAGCGATATAAGCGAGATGTTTATCTTCATAAGTTTAATACCGATTTAGAGCGCAAAGAAATGCTTAAGAAAGTTAAAGAGGAACAAGTATATGTAAACGGATATTCTGGTCTGTTCTTTTTTAAGTACATCATAGAGATAGGGCGATACATTGACTTGTTTTTCCATGTCCATCGTCAAACAAACTTGCGCATTAATGCGATGTGCACGATACAAAAAGCAATAAACGCGTAAAAATAGACCCTATAGAAAAACTAGGACTAAAGAGTAATAAGGAAGAATCAATATATAAATATTCCGAGAGAGAACTATGCCTACCGCGTAATACCATCGATCCTAATCCTAATAAATGGGGGTGGTTATTTGACGAAGCCAAAATGCAAGCACAGATCGATATTACGGCAGAGGAAATCAATAACTTTTTAGCCGACTATAAAAAATATGAAGCAGAGATTATCGAAGCCGCCAAGCGATAACCGCTACTCTCACGGGAGCAATAGCGAGAAATTGCTCCAGAATAGACATTTACCGTTTTCGTCCATAGTATGCAATATCTGCATTGCCCGTTCTTGATAGACGATCACGCCGCAAGTTGGTGCGAGGATCGGCTTAGGCACATGGAACATTTTTTCTTGAGTCCTGTTGCTATCAAAGTTACGATCGCTTCATCTGGATTAAGTGTGTCGTCGAGTGTCGTTCCAAAGATCACATCGGTTTCGTCGCCAACACTATTGCCAATCAGATTGAGCGCACGGTGAATTAGCGCGATCGGATAGTCAGGGTGGATTCTAAAGTGCGTCAACACCCCACGCGCTTTTTCGATTGACAACTCTTTGGCGCTTGGTGCAAGCGGTGATAAAACCGCTTCTTTTAGTATGTTGCAAAGAGCATCTTTCTCTCCTTTGGCATGCATAAAACTTATCAGCGCAGTTCCCTTATGCGCCATCACACACAAAAGGTCGTCAAGATC
>BNUO01000040.1 GCA_025997415.1 Campylobacterota bacterium | reverse complement strand
AAAAATGGGGGTTAAGGCGGGGGGCAAATGGCGCGATCCCCTTAATACAAAGACCGCGCCAAACTTTTTGTAAAAAAAAGGGGCGGTTTGTCTCTCAACCAATTTTAACCCCAAAATCAACGAAGGTTTTGGGGTTACCCCCCCCCCCCCCCCATTTTTTGAGGTTCTATACGACGAAAAATCTCCTCAATGATGCCGTCTTCATCGTTTTGAGAATAGACCTTGAAACCGTACCGTTCGAGAAAGAGTGGATTTGCCATTCGTTCAGCCCAAACCAGTTCTGCATCGTTGTAGCCGCTACGCGAAACTAACGGTCTAAAGATGGCTATTAAGCTTGCATTCCACGAGTTGCCAAGTGAGGCAAGTATCCTTTGGAGAAAACGCTTCATCTCTGTTTCCTTTTTGTGCAAATTTTGGTGAATTCGGATTGTACAATAATGCCGCCGAGAGACTCGACGGCGTTGGATCGTTACGCTACGGTAACTTCGACGGGTGTGGATTGCCACAAGCCGTGTTTGGTACAGTAGGCAAGCGCGGTGAGTTTGAGGTTCTTTTGCGGCACAACGAAAAAGGTAACTTCGGCTTGACCTTTGTTGCCTTGACCGCCGTTTGCGCCGCTAAAAAGCGTTGCGCCCGCAAGCTGCGTTTCGCCGTCAAATAGCTTGACCTCTGCGATGTAGTGATCGGTGTCATCGGGGTGTGAGTAGTCTTTGCCCAAGCGAACATTCACGGCGAGTTTTTCGCCTTTTTTCGCGCTGGACGCGACTGTTACAAACGGCGAATGACGATCGATATAGTCTTTCTTTGCCTCTTTTTCGGCTGCATCTAGTGCAACATATGCGTTTATGGTTGGCATAACAACTCCTGTTTTTGAGATAGGCGGGATTATAGACAAAAGAGAATTAAAAGAGAGGGTTTTACTCCGATTTGCGGCGGCGTTCAAAACTACCGCCGCAGAACTGCTATTTGCCCGCTTCAACCTCTTTGACAGTCGCTTTGATGATCTTCTGCTCGTCGATCGGTCTGTTGCCTGCGCCCGTTTTAACGCTCTCGATCTTTTTAACCACATCAAAACCTGCGATCACCTTGCCGAAGATCGTATGATGACCGTTAAGGTGTGGCGTAGGAATGGTCGTGATAAAAAACTGGCTGCCGTTGGTTTTTGGTCCCGCGTTTGCCATTGCCAGCAATCCGGGCTTGTCAAAAACGACATTGGGCGCAAACTCATCGTCAAACGGTTTGCTCCAGATCGATTCGCCGCCGCGTCCCGTGCCGGTTGGATCGCCGCCTTGGATCATAAAGTTTGCGATCACGCGGTGAAAGATCAGCCCGTTGTAGTAGCCGTTCTTGATATGCGTGGCAAAGTTTTCAACCGCTTTGGGCGCTACTTGCGGTAGCAGCTCAATCTCGATCGTGCCTTGCGTTGTCTCTAGTACTGCGATCTGTTTCACATCTGCTCCTACCATTAAAGATATAGCGCAAATCAAACATGCGATCATTCGTAACATCGTGCCTCCTTTGTATTGCGCGTACAATTATCGTACAAACAGGCTTTTCGTCCTAGCCGCAATAGATGTATAACAATTTTGGTTAGAATTGTGCCTTCACACCAACAAAGGATTTTTTGTATGGCGCAACCCATTAGCAATTTACTCCCCAAGCGGCTTTCTAGCAAGATCACGCTCACTTTGCTAGTGTTTTTAGGTATGGGTTTTTCAGGACTCTTTGGGTTTCTGGCAGCAGATTACGCGCAGCTCATATCGACCAACACCAAAAAATCCATGAACGCTCTATCGATCTCAATCTTTCAGACGCTTCGTATGGCAATGGACACGGGCAGTCCCGATGTGATCACGGGCGCTAAAGAAAAGGCGCGCAGCCTCGAAGGTGTTATGCGGCTTGATATTTATCGCGGATCGCATGTCAAGGAGTTTTTCGGCGACGGCGAAAAGCTCTCACCGCCCGATGAAGCGATCGAAAGCGTATTCAAAAGCTCGGAAGGTCTCATCGACGAGGTTACTGAAGGCGGTCGCCATATGGTGCGGCTTAGCGAGCCTCTTATTGCCGACGCGAGTTGTCTCTCGTGCCACATCAACGCTCAAGAGGGCGTTGTGATGGGCGTGATGGATCTGCGTGTGTCGATGGAAGATTCCGATCGGGCGATCGCCACTTCGGAGTTCAAAATTGCGATCGCAATGGTGCTTGCGGCTGTGTTTATCGTCATTATATTTATCATCTTTTTCAAACGCGAACTCCTGCGCCCGATCCAGCAGTTAGAGCTGATGAGCAAAGGGCTAGTTAGCGGCGATGGCGACTTGACAAAACGAATTGAACTCAATCGCGGCGACGAGTTGAGCGATGCAACGCACTTTGTCGATCGTTTTATAGGAAAGATCCAAGACACAGTCAATGTCGCAAAAGAGGCGGCGAGCCATTCGGTCTCGGCGGGCGATTCACTTAGCAAGATCGCGGGCGAAATTCACGGCGATATTCAAAATCAATCCAGAATGACCAAAGAGACAAGCAACGCGCTGCTCAAAATCCACACTGGATTGGACGAAAGCGAGCGAGCATCGATCTCAACTGCCGAAGATCTGCAAAAAACCGCGCAAACTCTCGATCATCTATCTAGCGAACTTGAGTCGATCTCGTCGATGATCACCGACGCGAGCGAAAAACAGTCGGCGCTTAGCGATCAGCTCACGCAGTTAAATAGCGAAGCCGATCAGGTCAAAATGATCCTTAGAACAATCCACGACATCTCCGAGCAAACCAGTCTTTTAGCGCTAAATGCCGCGATCGAAGCGGCGCGGGCGGGCGAAAACGGACGTGGATTTTCTGTGGTTGCCGATGAAGTTCGCAAACTTGCCGAACGAACGCAAAAGAGCCTTTCTGAGATCGATGCTACGATCGGAAAATTGGTTCAGACGATCGGCAATTCTGCTGAAAGTATGGACATTAGCGCTTCCGAAATGAGCAACATTACTGTTAATGCAAACGAAATGCGCAACGAAGCAACGCGCACAAATGCAATGATGAAAGGCAGTATGAAGACCGCGCAAGACTCTGTACAGCTTGTCGTTGGTATCGCACATCAGGTTAAATCTCTGGTGAGATTTATGACAGATGTTGAATCGCTGGCGGATAAAAATGCTAAAAGCGTCGATCTCGTTTCCGATATTGCAACCGAAATATCAGGCTCTGCAAACAACTTGAATGAAAAGATTGGATTGTTCAAGTCGTAAAATAATAATCGTTTAAGGTTATTTTTTTTACAATGCCGCAACTCATAGAAGGAGAATAAATGGCACGAGTCGTTGATTATAAACGCTACGGCGAAGAGTTGGGCGATATACTCGCTCTTGTAGATAAGCTTAACCGCTATCTATCAGTTGGACGCAGAGGTCGCGTTGCAAAAATCGACAAGCCGCAAAACGATAAACCTCTTCTCAAGGTTTTGAAAAACGACTACGATCTAACCGAACAAGAAACGGTTGCGATCCTCAAATCCGTAGCAGGCAGAAAGAGCGGCGCAAACAAAGCTGTTGCCGTTAATCTAAGCGATAGCGAAAAAACTGCGCTTCGCAAAGAGATCGACGCACTTGTTGCGCGTATTGGCGTAACAATCCGTGTTAAAAGCGCAAACGACGAGGATTATCTCCGCAAAGTCAAGAGCAACATCTTGGTTCGCAAAGGTAAGATTTTGTCGATCGTACATCAAACCCGCGAACGCAAACCAAAAGCAAACTAACACTCATTTAAGTAACAGATGAGTGATTTCGCCGCTTCTTTAAGAGGCGGCGACAACTCCTCGCTATAACCCAAACTCAAAGCCCCGACAGAGAAAATCAGATATTTTGTTTTTGCTCCATACAGTTTTCTTGCCATCGTCATTAGCGTATTTGGAAGCAGCGCGTGTCCATAACAGTTTTCTGCATATTCTAATGGTACGGCAAAAACTCCCGCGCTATTTGACAAGTTCGCATCAATAAAAATAACCGTTTGATACTGCACGATCGTTTCGACTAACTCTGGAGTGAGTTGCATCGCGCAAATGCACTCGTATTTTGGATTCTTAGCGAGCGACAATGCAACCACTACTCCAAAACCATCATCTTCACGAAGCGTATTTCCATAGCCAATCACCAATGTTTTCATGCGCACCTCTTTACAATCGCAACTCTAACCAGCTACCGCTTTTTTGCCCGCCGATCGCTTATGCTTTTGCGCAATTTCGTTGTCATGCTCAAAGGCGATCGTATGCGTTCTGTTATTCTGTACGCACTCACCTTGTCATTCTGAATGTGCCCTCTGTCATTCTGAGGCGAAGCCGAAGAATCTCATCAAACACAGTCGTTTCGCTGCGGCAAATCGTATGCTACGCTCGGCGATCACAAAAAGGCGATCAAGGACGCAAAAAAAGCGTGCGATCTAGGCAGTTGCGATCTATTACAATCGTTGGAAAAAGAGGGCAAGATTGGCGATTAAAGGCTAAAGTGCCAAATCTCTCCGCGCCGTGTGTGGGGGCGCACTCTTTTGCCGCACTACTTATCAAAAAGATCGGAGTGTGTTCCCGTAGCCGAAGCAACAAGTATTAGCTCATCATCAAAAATCTGATAGAGCAAAAGCCAATCGGGTTCAATATGGCATTCGCGAAAGTCGGAAAGTTTTCCGGCAAGCCTATGATCGCGGTAGTGTTCAGCAAGCGGCGTTTGTGAAACCAGCAGCCTCAAAACCGTATCCAATTTCTGCATATCTTTGCCGCGCTTTCGCATTCGTTTGGTATCTTTTTGCATTTTGCGAGTAAAGACCAATTTCAACATTTACTCCCCCAACAGCGATCGCATAGCATCATCGACCGTGTCAAAAGGACCGATGAGATTGCGCCTTTGGCGAGTGTCTTCGATCGCTTCAAGCAGATCGGCTTTTGGTTTGTTGCGTTTGATTGCAAATGGTATGCCGTTGTATTCAAGTGCGGACGAGAAAAACATTCTCACAGCCGTCGAAGTATCAAGCCCAAGACTCACAAAAAGTTCATCAACCGCCGACTTCACAGCGTCATCAACGCGCACCTGTATTGTCGCCATTTCGCACTCCTATTTGTAATGATTTGTCTGAACATCATAATACAAACTATTACATTTGTCAATGTTTGGGCGAATCCTCACGAAGTCGCCGCAGATCATTGACTTTTCGTTATATTTTCGCTTATATAACGGGTTGCGATTTGACTAAAGAACGCAAATGGCAAGGGGTATCAATGAGGCTTGGGGGCAGAGTGTGGGTCAGCGTTGAAGGCAAGCCGTATCTCGGCGAGGGGCGCGTGGCGCTGCTAAAAGCCGTGCGCGACATTGGCTCGATCCACGCGGCGGCAAAGTCGATCAAGATGAGCTACAAAGCCGCTTGGGACACGATCGATGCCATGAACAACCTCGCGCCCACTCCGCTGGTCGTGCGAACGATCGGCGGCAAACACGGCGGCGGCACGGTTCTAACGCAGGAAGGCGCGGCGGTGATCGAAGCGTTTGATTTTCTCAAACTAAAGCACGATCATCTACTCTCTTTGCTCTCTGAAAAAGGCACTGACATCGCGTCGGTGCTCAAAACCGCACAAAGGATCACGATGAAAACCAGCGCAAGAAATCAGCTCGCAGGCACGATCGCAGAGATTAAACGAGGCGCGGTCAATTCCGAACTCGTTTTGACGCTTCGTGAAAAAACGCGGATCATTGCGATCGTTACCAACGACGGCGTTGATGAGATGGGGCTTACCGTTGGCGACGACGCATACGCGCTGATCAAATCAAGCTGGATCATTCTTTCGCGTAGCAAACCGGAGAAGATCAGTGTGCGAAACGCAATTCAAGGAGTTGTCAGCGAAGTTGTGGAGGGCAAGGTCAGCGTGGAGATCAAGCTCTCTATCAGCGGCGGCAATACACTAATCGCAGTGATCACAGAGGACGCGCAAAAAGAACTCGGCTTCAAAACGGGCGACACCGCTTGGGCGTTGTTCAAAGCAAGTCATGTGATCATCGGCGCATAACACAAAGGAAAACAGATGAAATCACTTATTTTGGCATTGGCACTCGCGGCAAGCGTATTTGCGGCGGAGATCACCGTGGCTGCGGCTTCGAGCTACACAAACGCGCTGACCGAGGTGGTTGCGGCGTATAAAGATGGCGCGGTCAAAACCGTATTCGCGGCAAGCGGCAAGCTAACCGCGCAGATCGAGGAGGGCGCGCCGTTTGATGTGTTCCTTTCGGCTGATATGAAGTACCCCGAAGCGGTTGCGTCAAAGGGTTTGGCTGAAGGCAGCGTGATCGCGACTGTGGAAAACAAGCTGATCGTATGGAGTCAAACGATCGATGTGGCGAAGGGCTTGGACGCGCTTTTGGACAAAAAGGTCAAGAAGATCGCGATCGCCGATCCTAAAGTAGCGCCGCTGGGCGTGGCGGCTGTGGAAGTGCTGAATGCCAGCAAGATTTTTGGCAAGATCGAGAGCAAATTGGTCTATGGCGAAAATATCAATGTACCCGCAACTTATGTCGAGCAGGGCGCGGCGGACATTGCGATCGTGGGCTATTCGGTGGTGGCAAAACAGATCAACGAGGGCAAAGGCAAGTTTGCATATATCGACAGCAAACTTTACAACCCGCTTAAATATGGTACGGTGATCATCAAGGGCACGAAAAACCTCGCTGACGCGCAAAAATTTGTCGCGTTTTTGAAGTCCGATACGGCGACGGCGATCTTTGCAAAACACGGATTGACAGTTTTGAAATGAACGCTTTGACTGAAACGAGCGTTCTAAAATGAATGTCTTAGATGCCGAAGTTTTGAGTGTAGAAACGGACGGCACGCTTTCGCTCGTGGCAATGGCTGCGGGCGGATTGCGGCTCTCTGCGCTGCTGGTCGAAAGTGGGGCGAGCTGCGATTATTTGACGGCGGGCAGCAAAGTGCAGGCGTTGTTTAAAGAGACAGAGGTGGCGATTGCACGCGATCTAGGCGGCGCGATCAGTTTGGCAAACCGTTTTACGGCGGTGATTAGTGAGGTGCGAACGAGCGGCATTTTGAGCGAGATTTTTCTGGATACGGAGTGCGATCAGCGCGTGGTGTCGATCATAACGGCAAAAAGTGCGGCGCGGCTGGAGCTGGGGGAGGGTGATAAGGTAGAGTGGTTGGTAAAATCTAATGAAATTTCGATCAAGGGGCGGGAGAGAGAGGATACAGCGTGAGCGCATTTGCAGAAACGATGTTTTTGACATTCAAAGTTGCGTTTGTAACTACGATCATTTTGCTATTTATTGGTATCGCGCTGGCATATTTTGTAGCGAATATGAAAAGCCGTTTTCGCGCTGTCTTAGAGGCAGTGATCAGTATGCCGCTGGTTTTGCCGCCGAGCGTGTTGGGTTTTTATCTGCTGGTTGCGTTTAGTCCGCGCAACTTTTTCGGCGCATTTTTGGACGAAGTTTTTGATGTTCGGCTGGTTTTTACATTTGAAGGTTTGATCATCGGTTCAGTACTTTTTAGTCTGCCTTTTATGGTGCATCCGATCCAGAGTGGATTTGCGTCATTGAGCGGTTCGCTGCGTGAGGCGGCGGCAACACTTGGCGTAGGTAAAATGCGTACGCTTTTTTGCGTACTTTTGCCCAATATGAAATCTTCAATTTTGACGGGAACGGTACTCACTTTTGCACACACGGTAGGAGAGTTTGGCGTAGTATTGATGATCGGGGGGAGTATACCGGGGCAGACAAAGGTTGCGAGTATTTCGATCTATCAAGAGGTAGAATCATTAAACTATGCGGCTGCACACGAATATGCTTTTACACTATTTATTATCACTTTTGCACTGCTTTTGGCTGTTTATATTATCAATCATAAATTT
Source organism: Campylobacterota bacterium (assembly GCA_025997415.1). Classification (GTDB taxonomy): domain Bacteria; phylum Campylobacterota; class Campylobacteria; order Campylobacterales; family SZUA-545; genus JAIRKM01. Next base: position 9,548 of record BNUO01000040.1, on the reverse strand, counting down.
TTTAGTACAAGTTCTGTTATATGATTAACATAAATGTAAAAAAGCGGCTCTTTTCCGCAAACGGCGAGATCGATTTTGTCTTTGAAGGCAGCGTTGAAGCGAGCGAATTTGTAACGATTTTCGGCGCAAGCGGCGCAGGCAAAACTACACTTTTAAGAATGATCGCGGGACTGACCGATCCTGATGATGGATGCATTATCGTAGATGATCAAATCTGGTTCGATAAAGCCAAAAAGATAAACCTCAAAACCCAAAAGCGCGGCGTAGGATTTGTATTTCAAGATTACGCGCTATTTCCCAATATGAGCGTCAAAAAAAACATAGAATTCGCACTCAAAAAAGAGGAAATTCATAGAGCAGATCGGCTGATCGAACTATGTAAGTTAAAAGAACTCATCGGGCAAAAACCATCGCAGCTTAGCGGGGGGCAAAAACAGCGCGTGGCGTTAGCGAGATCACTCGTAACCAACCCAAAGATTTTACTGCTGGACGAACCGCTTAGCGCACTTGATTACGAAATGCGAAAAGAGTTGCAAGATGAGCTTAGCAACATACAAAAACAGCTTGAAATTGCGACATTTTTAGTCAGCCACGATCTAAGCGAAGTTTTTAGATTAAGCAGCAAATCATTTGTGCTAGAAAATGGCAAAGTAACCAAATGCGGCGCACCGATCGAGCTATTTGCGCAAAACTCGCTGAGCAATAAGTTTAGATTAACGGGCGAAATTTTGCATATCGAGGCAGCCTCCGTCGTTTTTGTCTTAACAGTTCTTGCGGGCAGCGATGTGATCAAGGTGATCGCCTCCGCAAGCGAAGCCGCCGATCTCGCAGTGGGAGACCGCGTGCTAATCGCCTCCAAAGCATTTAATCCAATTATTTTCAAGATGTAGGGCACGCGCTCAAGCAGGCACGGCTGGCTCAAATCACACCCATTAAGGCATTTTAAGTACAATCCCCGCCAAATTCCAAAGGTTAGCCATGCAGACTTTTAACGAAAACAGTCGAGTGAAAATCCCTGCGTTGTTGCACTTGACAAGATTGGGATACAGATATTTTTCGCTGAAAGATGCATCCTTTGTGTTTGATCAAGCAACCAACATTGTCAAAAACATTTTTTGTGAACAATTTTTGAAATTAAACCATCATTGCGAACTTGACCCGCAATCTCTGCAAGATGGCTTTGAAAAAGAGTTTCAACATATTTCGCTTGAGCTTGGGCAAGACGACTTGGGGAAGAGCTTTTACAATCGCTTAATCGGAACGGGGCGCGGCAGTTATAAGCTTATTGATTGGGACAATTTCAAAAATAATGTTTTTCATATTTGCACAGAGCTTACTTGCAAAAACGGCGAAGACGAATTTCGTCCTGACATTACTGTTTTTGTCAATGGTTTGCCGCTTTCGTTTATCGAAGTTAAAAAACCGAACAATCCCGAAGGTATTAAGGCTGAATGCGACCGAATGAATGTGCGGTTCAAAAACGATAAATTCCGCAAGTTTATCAATATCGCACAGTTGCTTGTGTTTTCAAATAATATGCCTTATGACAATACGGGGCAAGACCAATTACAGGGTGCTTTTTATGCAACAACTGCGAGAAAAAGCAATGTTAAATTTAACAACTTCCGCGAGGAAATGAAAAATGAATTACCGGAACTTTTAGAAATCGATGATGCAACTGAAAATAAGATTTTGAACGATAACAATCTAATCACGCTCAAATATGCCCCAGAATTTCTAACCAACAAAAAAGGGGATACGCCAACAAACAGCATTTTGACCTCGCTTTTTACCAAAGATCGTTTGAAAACGCTTTTGCAATTTGGAATTGCGTATGTTGATGAACTCAATGATAAAAGCGAGCCGATTTTGCAAAAACATATTATGCGTTATCCGCAGTTTTTCGCAACCAAAGCAATTTGCAAAACATTGGGTAATGGAATAAAAAAAGGTGTGATTTGGCATACACAAGGAAGCGGAAAAACAGCTTTGGCTTATTATTCTGTCCGTTATTTGACGGACTATTACAGCAAAATAGGCGTTGTGCCGAAGTTTTACTTTATCGTGGATCGATTAGACCTTTTGAAACAGGCAAGCAAAGAGTTTAAGAAAAGAGGTTTAGAGGTTTCTACTGTCAATAGCAAAGAGGAATTACTCAAAGATTTTCGTCAGAACACAAGCAAAAAAGGGATCACGGTTATCAATATCCAAAAATTCAATGAAGACACAACGGCTTTCAACAACAGCGGTTATGATATAAATGTACAAAGAATTTATTTTATTGATGAAGCCCATAGAAGTTATGACCCAAAAGGCAGTTCACTTGCAAATCTCTATAAGTCTGATGAACATTCGATCAAAATTGCTCTTACGGGAACGCCGCTAATTCTTTATAAAGAGCACCAGAAATCTGACGAAGAAGATGAAATGCTAACCGACAAAGCCGATTTGAAAACAACAAGAAACATTTTTGGCAATTATATTCACAAGTATTATTACAATTCCTCGATCAAAGACGGCTACACGCTCAAACTATTAAGAGAAGAGATAGAAACTTCATACAAAGATAAAATGAAACAGGTGATGAAAGATATAGAAAATGCTTTGCGGGTCAAACTTGGCACTCTGCAAAGGCAAGAACTCTATGCGCACCCAAAATTTGTTTCTCCTATGCTTGATTATATCTTGACGGACTTTGTAAATTCGCGTATTCGTTTTGGCGATAAAACAATCGGTGCAATGGTGGTTTGCGATAGTTCGGAGCAAGCAAGAGAGATGAAAAGACAATTTGATAGCAGGCAATCCGAACACGGTTTGAAGTCTGCTTTAATTCTACACGACGAGAACGATAAAGAGATTCGCGAACGGCAAAGAAACGATTTTAGAGATGGGAAAATTGATTTTCTATTTGTCTATTCAATGCTTCTTACGGGCTTTGATGCGCCCAGATTAAAGAAACTCTATTTGGGACGAAAAATTAAAGCTCATAATTTATTGCAAACTCTCACTCGCGTAAATCGTCCATATAAAGATTTTCGTATTGGCTATGTGGTGGATTTTGCCGATATTTCCGCAGAGTTTGACATTACAAACAAGGCATATTTTGATGAACTAAACAGGGAATATGATACTGCAAGCACAGGCGAAAATGAAAACGATGTATTTGGTTCTCTCTTTATTAGCAAAGATGAGATAGACAGCAAAATAGCAGAAATTCAAACCGTTTTATCGGACTATTCCACCGATAATCAAGAGATATTCAGCCAACAGATCACAGCAATAACCGATCGAGAAAAGATCGCGCAACTAAAAAAATCGTTGGAAGCGGCAAGAGAAATCTACAATATAGCTCGTCTTCTTGGACACACCGAAGCGCTGGAGAAAATTGATTACAAATTGATCGCACAGCTTTTGAGCGAGGTTTCCAATCGTTTGCGACTGCTCAATTTGCAGAGTGCGATCAACGATGTGAGCAGCAGAGAACTGCTCAATGTTGCCATTGAAGAGGTGGTTTTTAATTTTACAAAAATCGGCGAAGAAGAACTCAAAATGCTCGTCAATGATTTACAAGAGAAAGCCTATAAACTAAGAAATTCGTTAAGAGATGCCGAAGAAAATGCGTCAAAAGATACGGAATATCTTTTCTTGATAGACGAGTTTAGAAGATTGCTAAACGAACACAACATAGATCAAAACACTTTTACCAAAGACGAAGCACAATTTATCAGCAATGAATTAGAAAGAATTTGGAAACAGACAAACGAACTCAACCGCAAATATTCTGTTTTAAGAACAAAGTTTGATGGAGACAGAAAATATGCCCGCGTCTTTAAGTCTTTTGAACCAAGCGGAATGATCAGCCAAAAAATCTGGCTCTATGATGTATTAAAAACTGCCAAAGAAAATATAGATCAACAATTGGAACTAAACGGAAATTTGCTGGGCAATCAGGGATATTTTCAAAATCTTGTGGCAAAAGAAATGCTTGTTACTTTTGAGAACTACGGAAAACAGACAGATAGTAACATAGTAAGCGATTTAAGCGTTATTACCGCAAGAGAATATTTAGATGAATATGCTGATGCCGCTTAATACTATGAAAAAGGACAACAATGAACCAACACAATAATAGAGTTAAACAGTTAGTTGATGATCTCAAAGCCATTTGCACAAATAACGGCTTGGGTGGAACAGCTAACGAGCAGGAGATTGTGACTACAAGTTTTCTCTATAAATTTTTAAACGACAAGTTTTTGTATGAAATTGGCAAAATTAAACCAAACATCAAAAGCTATGAAGATTTGAAGGCATTGAGCGAGAACGACTACAAGCTACTTTTGGTGAGAATTGGAAATGACTCTGCTCATTTGAAGCCCGAACATCTACTTTCGTATCTATTTAAGCAGCAAGATCAATCGGATTTTTACAAAACATTTGATGAAACGCTAAACGATATTGCTATTTTCAATAATGCCGTCTTTTCGGTACTCACCGATGAGAATACAGACATTAAACTTTTTGAAGAAGATTTGATTGCTAAATCCGTAAAAGATCAAAGCAAAAGAAACGGTGTTGCAAAATCAATTATCAATAAATTAGCTGATAGCAGATTTGATTTCAACCAGATTTTCGGCGCAGGTTTTGACTTTTTCTCTACTCTTTTTGAGTATATGATCAAGGACTACAATAAAGATGGAGGTGGAAAATATGCCGAATACTACACGCCGCACACTGTCGCCAAATTATGGCGGAAATCCTTGTAGGAGACGACAAATCTGGCAACAAAACCGTTTATGATCCGTCCGCTGGTTCGGGAACTTTACTGATGAATATCGCTAGCAAAATTGGCATAGATCGCTGCACTATTTACAGTCAAGATATTTCGCAAAAATCCTCAAATCTACTGCGCCTGAACTTGATTTTGAATAGCCTCTCACACTCTATCAATAATATCGTGCAAGGAAATACCATTTTGCACAATAAACACGCCAAGAAAATGGACTATATCGTCAGTAATCCTCCATTCAAACTTGATTTTTCCGAATGGAGAAACGAGGTGGAAACCTTGCCAAATTCACAAAGCAGATTTTTTGCGGGCATACCAAATATTCTAAATAAAGACAAAGATAAAATGGCAATATATCTCTTGTTTTTGCAACATATCATTTTCTCTTTGAGCGATAGCGGAAAAGCCGCAGTTGTAGTGCCGACAGGTTTTATCACCGCTCAAAGTGGAATTGAAATGAAAATCCGTCAAAAACTCGTAGATAATAAATGGCTAAAAGGCGTGGTCTCTATGCCCTCAAATATCTTTGCAACTACTGGAACAAATGTTTCCGTGCTGTTTATAGACAAAGCAAACGCCGAGAAAGTGGTTCTTGTCGATGCCTCCAAACTTGGGAGAAAAGTAAAGGACGGCAAAAATCAAAAGACACTTTTAAGCGATGCCGACGAACAGAAGATTATAGATGCTTTTGCCGCCAAAAAACCGATGGACGATTTCGCGGTAGTATTGGATTATGAGCAGATCAAAGCCAAAAACTATTCGCTCGCCGCTGGGCAATATTTTGAAATCAAGATCACATACAGCCAAATGTCGAAAGATGAGTTCAAAGCCAAAGTGGATGGTTACAAACAAAATCTGGTAAACTACTTTGCTGAAAGCCGCAGTCTTGAAACCGAGATTTTGAAAAGTTTAGGCAATTTACATTTTAACGGGGAAAAGCAATGATTAAAGCAATAAAATTTTTCTTGGTATCTAAAATACTGTCTCTTAATTCATTTTCAATGGCGATTGTATTTTATTTGATGAGTATTAAATTCAATTTTGTAGTTTATGATAATCAAATTTCAGATACTTGGCTAAATATAATAAATTTTGCGATATTGCTATTGATAATGATTCTATTTTCTTGGCTATCTCTATGTATGGCTAAAAACTGGATTGCAACAAACGATACTGTAATAATTAAACAAATCAAACCGCTTGAAAGTGTTGCAATGCCAACATATATCGGGCTTTTTGTTATTTCACTCGGTATATCAAGTTTTGACTGTATCGTAGCAATGGAGATATTATCTTTACTGTTTATTTTCTGGGTGTTTTTTGAAAGAGTTTTTTACTTTAATCCAATTTGGATTTTCTTTTGTTATAGATTTTATCAAATAGAGTCTGAACAGGGGAATTCTTTTACTTTTATCACCAAAAGAATAGATATTAAAAACAGAATAAATATAGAATTGCACAACTTAAAACGAATTAATAATTTCACATTTTTGGAGGTCAACAATGACTAGGCAACTGTTTGCAAAATTGAAAGGGAAAAGAGGAGAAAACAAAATTGTTTTCACCGATAAAGAAAATCTTCGTAAAGTTGATTTCTTTGCAATTCCTGAAATTTCAGAAGACAAAATCCTTCAATTTGACTCGGAAAGAAAAATTGAAGACGACGAATGGTTCTATATTGAACTTGATGACGAGCATCGTGAAATGGTGAAACCATTTGCGAATTGTTCGCAAAATACAGCGGATATGAACCCTGTTCTTGCGAATGATTATTTAAGCATTGAAGCTGTTTTCAAAATACACACAGAAGAAGAAATTCGCAGAATTATTTTCCAAAAAATAACTTCTTCCAGCAGAATTGAAAGTAAAACATTCTTATCGTTTGGTGATCACCCAGAAATTACAGAACAAAAGAATAGCATTATTTTTTCAAATAAAGTTGATGCCTATTTTGATGGCAGAAATAAAATATATTTCAGAAGTTTTTCTACCATTCGTAGTTTGTTTAATGGAATAGAGGACTACTACAATGAAGCCACAGATGAGGAAGTGCAAAAAATAACTCAAAATCCGATGTTAAAATTTGCCGAAAGCATTAAAATTGGAGTAAGAAACCGCAAAAGAATTGCCGCAATTCTTGCTGATAATAATATTAGATTAGACGATATGGACTTCCAAAATCAAGTAAGAGAGTATGCCAGAAGATACCCAGAAATTCAATTAGAAACAAATGATGATGGGAAATTTATCATTGATAACGATAAGCATTTAGAATCTTTTCTTGCATTAGTAAGCGGTCGTTATTATATATCAGAAATAACGGGCGAAAAAATGGAAGCAAAAGCAACGGAAAAACTCATTAATTTAATCCCTAATACTGGCGCTAATGAATAGCTATGGAAGAAGTGAAAAAATCAAATTGGCAAAAAGTGAAACTCGGTGAAATTGCGATAAACTTTGATAATCAAAGAATCCCCATTGCTTTAATTAACAGGAAAAAATTGAAAAAGATTTATCCGTACTATGGGGCACAAGGAATTATTGACTATGTTGAAGATTATATTTTTGATGGAGAATATTTATTAGTTGCAGAAGATGGCGAAAATTTGAAATCGCAAAATCAAAATATTGTAAATTTTGTAAATGGAAAATTTTGGGTGAATAATCACTCTCACATTCTCCAAGCAAATAAAATCTCAGAAACAAAATTTCTGTATTATTCTTTATCGTGTTTGAATATTAAACCATTAATTACTGGTTCAGCACAACCAAAGTTAACAAAAGAAAATTTGAATTTAATCGAAATCTCTCTTCCCCCGCTTGGAACGCAAAAGCAAATATCTCGTGTTCTTTCGCTTTTGGATGACAAAATAGAGTTGAACCGCAAGATCGCCGCCGAATTAGAACTCCTAGCTCGCACCCTCTACGACTGGCACTTTGTCCAAAACCGCAACGCCGAATGGAAAGTAGAGAAGTTGGAGGATTTGCTGAAATTTGAAAAAGGTAGTGAGCCGGGATCAACTGCTTACAGCGACACACAGGAAAACGAAAACTTTGTGAAATTTTATCGAGTCGGTGATATTGACGGAAATTGCAAGACTTGGGTTGATAAAACTGCTCACGATTTGGTGTTTGTGAAACCTGATGAGGTAGTTGTAACTTTTGACGGCTCGGTTGGCAAAATAGGAATTGGTTTGGAAGGTGCGATTTCTAGCGGTTTGCAAAAAATTTCAGACCCAACAGGTATATTTGCAAATGCTTTGATTTGGTTGATTTTTAGTGATACAAAAATCGTTGCTACGATAGAACAATATGCAACGGGCTCGGTTTTAAAACATGCAAGTCGCGCGATAAATTATTTGAAACTCTCAATCCCCGACACCGCCGCACTTGTTAAATTTTCCGAAGCGGCAAAGCCCATTTTCGCCCAAATCGTTCAAGCCCGCCGTCAATCCGCCAATCTCGCCAAACTGCGCGACTTCCTGCTACCGCTGATGATGAGCGGCGAAGTTGAGATTGGTTTGTGATCAATACTTTCACCCGCTAAACAGGAAAATGCAACTATTTCCAGAATGGAAATAGTTCAGATCGAAGGAGAGCGATAAACAGAACGATGCTAATATTTTTATCGAGTTTATGCTGGGCGTATTAAATTTCACACTGAAAAACATTACAGAAAGCAGAACAACAATAGTGGTTGTTTCCATTTTGGAAATCACCACAGAACACTTTGCAATAACAAGAGGTGCTAAAATTGTTGTCAATCTTGCCGATCTGCTGGTAAGTTAATTGAAAAGGAGCATTTATGTTGGCAAATTTAGACAATTTACATTTTCAAGAAGGTTCCAAGTGAACTTGCCAAATTTTGAAATAACGCCTGAGATTGAAAGTGCTGCAGTTGAAATTGTTGAGCAATTAAAAAAACTTCCCGCTCTTGATACCGATGCTAAATTTTTACATCTACGCAAAGATAATCGATTAAAATCCATTCAGTCATCACTTGCGATCGAAGCAAATTCTCTTTCGCTGCAAGAAGTCGCCGACATCGTAAATGGAAAAAATGTTATCGGAGATGCACGAGAAATTCAGGAAGTTAAAAACGCATGGGCGGCATACGAAAAAATTGGAAAATATGATCCATTTTCGCTTGATAGTTTGTTGCAGGCGCACAGCTTGATGTCAAACTCATTAGTAAAATATTCGGGAATCTTCCGAAAAACGCAGGTTAATGTTTATAGGGGTTATGAACTCATACATGAGGGAGCGAAACCGCAGGAAATTTTGCCGTTAATGACCCAACTTTTTGACTGGGCTAAAAATTCCAATGTTAATGCGATCATCAAAAGCTGCATTATCCATTTTGCCATTGAATATATTCACCCATTTGAAGACGGAAACGGAAGAATGGGACGACTTTGGCAAACGGTTATTTTGCATAGTTGGGACAATAATTTTCAGTGGATTCCTGTGGAAACAATGGTTTATCAGAATCAACAAGGCTATCATCGCGCGCTAAATCTTGCCGATAAACAGAACGATGCTAATATTTTTATCGAGTTTATGCTGAGCGTATTAAATTTCACGCTGAAAAACATTACAGAAAGTCGAACGACAATAATTGATACACGAGATGCAGGTGTAAATGCAGGTGTAAGTGCAGGTGTAAAAAACTCTAGCACACAGATGAAAATATTTTCTCTAATACAAAAGAACAACCGAATTACACAGGTAGAAATCGGTAAAAAATTAAACATAAACAAAT
>BNUO01000039.1 GCA_025997415.1 Campylobacterota bacterium | reverse complement strand
ACCTGACTTGAACGATCCGTAGTAGATACCCGTAAACATATGGATATAGATGAACAGGAAGATGAGGCTTGCCGCCACCGCGTGCATATGCCTAAACAGCCAGCCGTACGCAACCTCTTGCATGATCGTGTAATTGACGCTTGCAAACGCCAGATTTGTGTCGGGTTTGTAGTACATCATCAAGAAGATACCCGTTACGACCAAAATCGTAAAGAGCGTGGCTAGAACCATGCCAAAGCTCCAGAGGAAGTTGATCTTTTTGGGAATCCAATACTCGGTCATCATCACTTTGATGAACGATTTGCCCCAAAGCCGCTGATCGAGCCATTCGCCAATGCTATGCGCTTTTTCAAAATGTGCCATTGCCGCTCCTTACGCCGTTGCCGCGAGTTTTTTGTACTGCTCGCCCTCTTCGCCCAGCACCAGCTTTTTGCCGCTGACGCTAAACGGTGGAATGACCAAAGGTTTTGGCGGAGGACCGAAGGTATGTAAGCCGCTTGGGTCGAACTCGCCGCCGTGGCAAGCGCACTTAAATTGAAGATTTGAGCTGTTCCACGCGGGGATACAGCCAAGATGTGTGCAAATCGCAATAACCACCGTGTAGCGTTCGTTGTCGATCACAACATCTCGCGCATCGTTTGGTTGCATCTCATCGCTTTTTTTGAGGATATAAACCGGCTTTCCGCGAAACTGCGATCGCATTAGCTCGCCGGGTTTGAGCACGGATACATCAATCTCTGTAATGCCGGCTGCCGCCACGCTTGGAAGCGGATCCCAAGTGCGTTTCATACCGTAAAGCGCGACCACGCCTCCTGCCGCTGCCGCTACTCCTAGCGCGGTACCGGCACCTTTGATAAAGCCGCGCCGCTTGGCGTTGTACTCCATCGTTTGCCCCCTTTAATATCGATCAGCGTAATAACAGGGTGTATTCTATCATTCATTTTCTATTATTGCTATTTTGGTTGGTTGTGGTGTGGCGGGCAGGGTGGGATTCGAACCCACGGAGGTTTGACCCTCGTCGGTTTTCAAGACCGGTGCTTTCAACCACTCAGCCACCTGCCCAGCAAAACAGCGGCTTAGGTAGTCAACAACCGCTGGTATGCCGTTGTGTGATTGCTGCTATATGGTGTTGTGTTACAACACTCACTCTACCTCTATCTTTATTCTAACAATTCCTTTTTTCTCCCAGTCACGAAGTGGTCCAGAGTTGAGATTTGATGAAAGGCTGCTTGACACCGAATAGTTTGCTGTGTCCCATACCATCGTTTTGTCGGCACGACCGTCGGCATAATACAATGTTCTATTTGCCCTTGTCGCATTTACTAGTGCATTATGCATCTGAGCAGAACTGCACGGAGCGCCGTGAAGCACATATTCCTTGTGTGGTTGAACTGCTGGTGTATCTGAATGAACTGGTTTTGATCCGTCTGTTGGCAATACTGGCGGCTTGGCAGCATTCTCAAACATTTTTGTTAATTGTAGTGATCGCAAAAACAGTTCTGTTGTATCGGCGACATCACTGGCGATAGACAACACCGATGACATAATTTGCTTATCGAAATCTTGATTTGCGATAATGCCCGCAGTAAATTCAAATCCATTTTCTCGCAGTATATTGTTGACATCTTCGAGTGGCTTTTCTAGGTCTGCTAGCAAGGTTGGGCTGATTTTAGGTGATGCAAATACCAACTCGCCACTGCGACTACCAAAATATCCGTAAAGGCACATAGCAGAACGCAGAATTTTTTTGATAACCCGTTCGACCGTTTCTTTGCGGCTTCCGTAGTTCAAACCGCTTTCGTGGAAAGCAACATCAATAGCGAAATAATGTGTTCCAACAGCGTCCAAATTAACCCCCACAACATCAAGCTCCGCCTGTTGCAAAAGTTGTGATAAGTTCTTGTTGCCCTTATAGATGTGATAGTCATATTCGCTCCGAAAGTGTTTTTCGGTTGACAGCATAACTTTTTCAAGCACGGACTGTTCTTGAAGACCCCATCGCTTTGATGCCTTCCAGTTCGTCTGAACAATCTGGCAATGCCTGATATGCCGAAGCCAAGAATAAATAAGTGATTCTCCGATTTCAATTTTCATTGGTTATCCTTCTCAACAAAGTGTCTATATAGAACATTAGCCATAGCGCGTTCCGTTGGTTCACTTGAATTTATCTCGCCGTTGTGTCGTTTTATTTTTGCAAACGGAACACCTAGTTCTTCAATTCGCCATCCTTGACTATGGCTGATACAATCAACATAAACGAAAATAAAATCGCGTTGCTTCAGAGCTTTGTAGTCAGCGTTGTTTTTGTGTTCAAAGTTAGCTTCTATCATTTTCAAATTATCATATCGATCTTCAAGCTCCACAAAACTATTGTGGTTTTTACGCTGACCAATAAAAGCCACTCGGCACATTGCTAGCAATTCTGAAAGATGCATTTCTGGTGTTTGCACATAGTCCCTATCAAGCACAAGCACTTCATCTCTGCTCTTTTTTGCAAACTTCACCTTGTTGATTTCGCGCTTTTCATCGTGAATTTTAGAGCCGAGCTTCTGCGCTCGTTTATGCCCATTTTCAAAATCGTGTTCTGTGAGCGTTGATAGAATATCGGCAACTTCAGAAAAACTCGCTGGAGAGTCATCGTGCCCATCAATGCAATATGTAGCTATTTCCCTGAGCCTTTGATGAGCGTCAAAAGCAAATGAAATAGGAGCTCGCGATGCAATATCGCAATCATTTTTACCATCGCCGATAAATACCCAGTCTAAATTCGGATTGCAACCATAATCATCAAGCAAAGTTCTAACATAACGGTATTTGCCTTCCCAGTCGCATGGAACCAAACTAAACAAACTCAATAAATTGTCGCTCTTGTCAAAGAAATACTCACAGGCACCGTGTCCGTGCGGGATTTTCAATTCAGACTGTGCTCGTCTAACGAGTTCCTGAAACCCTCCAGAAATTAGAACGGGTATATATGTGTTGCGATCAAGTTGTTCAAAAAATGAGACCACGCCGTGATTGTACTCGGCGAGGTTAAGTAGGCGATCAAATATTTGCTTGGTTAGCCCCAAATTTCTATGCATCTCACAAGTTGCCTTAACCCAGTCAAGATAACCAGCAAATTCCTTGCCTTCCCAACGGTCGTGAAGTTCTTTTTCGCGGCGTTCTCCTTCTTCGCCAAGACTATTGGCTAGCGGTTGCCACATAGTTGACGCATAGTCCATCCCGTCTAGTTTATATCTAGCTGCAAATATCGTACCCTCAACATCACAAACCAGCAGTTTCTTGTTCATATTGCTTGCCCCTATATGCAGTCATATTACATCGCTTACGAACGCATTCTGTCCTAAAGGGGCTGAAATGGTTGGGGGGGTTGGTTGTGGTGTGGCGGGCAGGGTGGGATTCGAACCCACGGAGGTTTGACCCTCGTCGGTTTTCAAGACCGGTGCTTTCAACCACTCAGCCACCTGCCCAGCAAAACATAGTGAGAATTTGGAGGCGGCACCCGGATTTGAACCGGGGATCGGAGCTTTGCAGGCTCCTGCCTTACCACTTGGCTATACCGCCGCTAACAAAACCAAAAGATGGTGCCCGAGGCCGGACTCGAACCGGCACGGACGAAACCGTCCTCAGGATTTTAAGTCCTGTGTGTCTACCATTTCACCACTCGGGCATCACCTACAAGACCGTATATCTAATCGTCAAAGCCTGATCGTAAAAGCGAAGCTGAAACATAAACTGGAGCGGGAAACGAGATTCGAACTCGCGACCCCAACCTTGGCAAGGTTGTGCTCTACCCCTGAGCTATTCCCGCAAACTTTGATAACCTTTTCGCTAAGCCGCGAAAATTGAGGCGTGATTGTAGCAAAAAGAGTTTAAGCGGTCAAGACGGGGCGCAAATACGCGACCGTCTGCCGCACGGAGATTCAGGCTCGTTGTCGATCCAGCCAGACCATAATCCCTTTTTGTGCGTGGAGGCGGTTTTCGGCTTCCAAGAAAATCGTTTCAGCATTTGCCTCAAAAACCTCGTCGCTAACCTCTTCGCCTCTGTGCGCGGGCAGGCAGTGAAGCAGCACAGCGCCAGCGGCGGCGCGGTTCATTAGCGCACGATCAACGCTAAAGCCCGCAAAATCTCGCAGCCGTATTTCGTTTTCGTCCTCCTGCCCCATGCTTGTCCAAACATCAGTCGCCACGACGGTTGCCCCCTTTGCCGCCTCGTGCGGATCGTTGCTAAAGCGGATATTCGCGCCGCTTGAAGCGGCAAAACCGTTTGCGAGATTGACCCATTTTTGCGCCACTTCGTAACCTTTTGGCGTGGCGATCCGCAGCTCAAATCCTAGTTTGCTCGCAAGCATTAGCAGGCTGTTTGCCATATTGTTTCCATCGCCGATCCACGCTACGACTGGGTTTGTGTCGCGCCCAAGCTCCTGAAGCGTCAGGTAATCCGCCATCAACTGCACAGGGTGAAAATCGTCGCTAAGTCCATTGATGACGGGCACTTTTGAGTACGCGGCAAACTCCTCAAGCCGCGCGTGCTCAAAGGTGCGAATCATCACCATATCGACCATTCGGCTGATGACCCGCGCCGTGTCTTTCATAGGCTCGCCGCGCCCTAGTTGAATGTCGCGCGAGGACAAAAACAGCGGATACATACCAAGCTGCGCCGCGCCCACTTCAAAGCTCACCCGCGTGCGCGTCGAACTCTTTTCAAAGATCATTGCAAGGCTTTTTGCCTTTAATTTAGGCACGAGTTTGCCGCTTTTAATATCTCTTGCGATCGCCAAAATGTCCAAAATCTCATCTTTTGTGAAATCTTTGAGGCTCAAAAAATGTCGCATAAATATCCTTTGTCAATGAGTTTGCACACCTCCCTCGCGTGATAGGTGATGATCAGGTCTGCGCCCGCTCGTTTGAAGCCGATCATCATTTCGCTAAGGACGCGATCGTAATCAATCAGCTCCATTTTGCCCGCCATTTTGAGCATTGAATACTCGCCGCTTACATTATAAACCGCGATCGGAAGGTTGGTTTGATCGCGCAAAAGGCGCACGATGTCGAGGTAGTTGAGCGCGGGTTTAACCATCAAAAAATCCGCTCCCTGCGCCTCGTCCTCCAAGCTCTCGCCGATCGCCTCGCGCGCGTTTGCGGGACTCATCTGATAGCTTCTGCGATCGCCAAAGCTAGGCGCGCTGCCCGCCGCGTCGCGGAATGGTCCGTAGTAGCCGCTGGCAAATTTCGTCGAGTAGCTCATGAGCGGCAGGTTGGGAAATCCCGCGCCGTCTAATGCTTCGCGCAAAACGGCGATCGTGCCGTCCATCATTCCGCTTGGGGCGATACAGTCCGCGCCCGCTTGTGCGTGAATGATCGCCTGCTTAGCCAAAATCTCCAGCGTCGCGTCGTTATCGACCGTGCCGCGAACGGGATCGATGATGCCGCAATGACCGTGATCGGTGTATTCGCAAAAACAGAGATCGGTGAAGATCAGCAGTTCGGGGACGGCGGACTTGAGCGCCCTGATCGCGGTTGCAACGATCCCGTTTTCGCTCAGAGCGTCGCTGCCAACGCTGTCCTTGATCGCAGGAATGCCAAAGAGCATAATCCCTTTGATCCCCTCCGCGTGCGCCTCTTGCGCCTCTTTGACTAGCTCGTCGATCGAGAGCTGAAAGACGCCCGGCATTGACGCTATCTCGTTTCGCACACCGCTGCCGCCGATCGCAAAAAGCGGATAGATGAGATCGCTCTTCGACAGGCGGCTCTCCTGTACCATTGATCGCATTGACCGATTCAGTCTAAGCCTTCTAAATCTTCTGAACATCATTTTCCTTAGAAAAAAGGTTTATTCTATCCAAATGGCGGTAAAACAAAGACAAGCGCCGATCAGCTACAATCCGCGCTTAAATGCAAGTCGAAAACATTCAAATCTCTCAGATCGCAAATCTGCCAACCAAGCACGGACTCTTCAAGGTTCAAGCCTTCCGCGAGGAGAGCAAAGATCACCTGCTTATTCGCACCGAAAATCTCTCTGGCGCCGCGCCGCTAATTCGCATTCACAGCGAGTGCTTGACGGGCGACGCGCTTTTTAGCCGCAAATGCGACTGCGGCGAACAGCTTGATATGGCAATGGCGATGATCGCCCAAGTGGGCTGCGGCGCGATCCTCTATCTGCGCCAAGAGGGGCGCAACATCGGACTCTTCAACAAGATCAACGCCTACGCGCTCCAAGACGGGGGGCTGGATACGATCGAAGCAAACCACCAGCTTGGCTTCAAAGCTGACGAGCGCACCTACGAGATCGCCGAGTTTATGCTGGAGCATTTGGGGCTGACGCAGATTCGTCTGCTGACCAACAATCCGCTCAAACTTGAAAGTTTCAAAACCGTCGCAATCACAGCGCGAGTACCGCTTATTGTCAAATCCAACCAATTCAACGAGGAGTATCTGCGCGTCAAAAAAGAAAAAGGCGGGCATCTGCTTTGAGGTCTTTTGCGTGCAATCGTATATCGTAATGGATCGCCTGCGTGAGCGGTTTTTGGCAAGCCGTTTGATCCTGCCCGAAGAGTTCTACCAAAAAGCCGATCAGTTTGCGCGAATGCTCCTAAGCTGGAACAAAATCCACAACCTCAGCGGCGCAAAAGAGATGCACGAGGTTGAACGGCACATCTTTGACTCTATCTTTCCGCTAAGTTTCTTGGAGGATTTTAAGACCGCGCTGGATATTGGCAGCGGCGCGGGATTTCCTGCGTTGCCGCTTGCTATGGCAAAATCTCGCGCTAGTTTTACGCTCGTTGAACCGCTTGCCAAACGCTCCAGCTTTTTGCAGTTTGCCGCGATGACTTTGCAGCTAGAGAATGTAACGGTGATCGACAAACGGATCGAACAAGCGCCGATTATGGCGTTCGATCTCATCACTTCGCGGGCGGTGAGCGATGCAAAAACCATCTACGATCTCGCGCTACCGTTTATGAACTCGGCTACGATTTTGCTCCTTTACAAGGGCAAAAAAAGCGCGATCGAAGCGGACGCGATCGGCGCGGAGACGATCGAAGCGGCGCACTCAAACTACCTTGTTGCAAAGCGGCGCGCGTGAGCTGGGAGATGATTGGTCAAGGCTTTTGGCGCGACTGTTTTATTCACCCGCACGATCCCGCAAAGGTCATTAAAGTAGGTCTAATGGACAAATGTAATGGTTTTTCCGCCCACTGAATGCACACCTTGTCATTCTGAGCGTTAGCGAAGAATCTCAAAGCAACACAGATTCTTCGGCTTCGCCTCAGAATGACAGGGATAGGACGAGATTGCGGAGCGGTAGCCTCGCCCCAAAGCACGCAATGACTAAAAATCGCCCCGCATTATGCCGCGGTTGGTGCGGGGTTTTTGCGGATTATGGCAGGGCGTGCAGTGCGCCGCGCTTGCCACATGTCGTACGATAGTTGCCCCTTGAGCCAGCTTTCGGCGCTCGTGCCAAGCCACGCTTCAAGCCGCAATGCCAAGTCGATACTAATGCCAGCCTTGCCGCTAAGCACACGCGATAGCGTTACGCGGTTGATACCTAGCTCTTTTGCCGCTTCGGTTACACTCAGGTTAAGCGCGGGCAACACATCTTCGCGCAGGGTTTCGCCCGGATGCGGCGGATTAAACATTTGACTCATCGCAAACTCCTTGCTTCCCGTTTCGTAAAACGCGCGAATGCCTTTGTGTAGAAACTGCTTAATCATAAGAAAATTGTAGCGTGTAGTGTATTACGCTACAAAAATTGAGATTGCGAAGCAGAAGCGGTAAAGCCGCCTACCATAGCGCCGCATCGTTCTCTAACGACTCAAACTTCGCCCCGCCTGCGCGAATACGATCGTTTTGCGGGAAGTTTGTGATCGAAAAGTTTGCATCTGTTTTGTCGGTAACCACTCCGATCCACGCCGCAAAAAAGTCGATGAAATTGATCCCGCTAACCGCTCGCGTGATGAGTTTGTGCTCCGTTTGATCGCTGCCTAGCATCAAAAACGGTACGGCAAAACACTCCTTGTAGCTTGGCTTGTGCATAAGCATAAGTTCGTTGTTTCTTCGCGTGTGTCTAAGCCCATGATCGGAGAGGTACAGAAGCGACCAGCTAAGAGAGCGGCTGTTTAGACTGTTCGCAATACGCCGCAAAAGTTCATCGCCTTTTGCGATCGAAGCTAGATAGCAGTTGATCTCCTTGCCGTGCGAAAGGTTGAAATCGACCGCAAAATCGGCAACTTTTTCGCAAAAGCGCCAATGCGATCCGATCGTGTGTAGGAAGATGAGTTTAGGTTTGTCGCTTGGTGTCTCCAACGCCCGATCGATGTGATCGATGAGCGCAAAATCGCTCTTGTGCCACTCGCCACGCCGATTGATAAAGTCGATCGTATCCGCCTGCGCCGCAAACGCCGATACAAGCGTGTCAAACTCCCCTTCGCTGGCTTGATTGCTGATCCAATAGGTCTAAAGCCGCTGTGTTGCGCAAGCCGAACCACGCTATTTTCCAGATCGTTTTGTCCGCCCTTTTTTGCGCTCAAAAGCGCGGCGATCGACTCGGTTGTCGTGTGGTGTGGCGCGATAAAACCGTCGATGAAAACGCCGTTTGCGTTGTTCAAAAACGGCGTTGTCGGATGTGGATAGCCGTAGAGCGACATATAGTCTTTGCGTACCGATTCGCCGATGACGACAATTCGCACGGCTAACTTAACCGCGTCCTCTCGCGGCGCGATCGTGAAGCTACTCCTGTCCTCTTGCAGGGCGGAACGGATCTGGTAGTAGTCCAAAACGCCGCGCCATGCGTAGGTGTAGAAGCGCGAAAATCCGCTTGAGGCGAACAAAACCATACAAAGCGCCACAATCGCAACCGTGTATTTGACGCTTTGCCGCGCCCTGCTCCTCCAAAAAAGCGCGAAAAAAGCGGCGGCGATCAAAAGCGGCAAAAGCGCAAAACTGTACCAGTTTAACTGGTGCAAAAATCCCACCGCCTCGTTTGCGTTTGTATCAAAAAGCGCGGCGACATAGGCGGCGTTAATTCTGCCAAACTCCCAGCCCGCAGGCGAATAGATGATCGGCGGTAGCAGTAGCACAAACAGCGGCACGCTGATGTATCTCGTCCGCCTTGCAAAAAGCACGCAACAGACGGCGGCAACCATCTGCTCGGCGTTGGTAAAATTGAGCGCAAAGTGAAGCGTTACGCAAAACAGCGTTGTTGTCAGCAGCACGGCAGCCCAGACAAACGCCGTTTTAGCCATCGTTAAAATCCCGTAATTGACCGTTTATGTAGCCACAGGATCGCGCTTTTGATAAGACCGCCGATCGCGCCGCGCACCCTGAAACTCTTGAACATCACGCCCGCAGCGTTGCGCTTGCCAAGCGCCACCATCACCCCTTTGTTTGAGCCGTGAAACGGCGTAAGCGGACGGTTAGCCAAAAGCGCGATCGCGTTTTTTGCCGCATGAACGCCGCTTTGCTTTGCCGTTTGGCTTGTCGCGGGCAGCCGTTTGCCGTTTGCGTCAAACAAATTCGCCACATCGCCGATCGCAAAGATAGGCGATCCCTCGTGCGTTTGCAACGATTTTTCGACCGCGATCCGCTCGCGCGAGACGATGTTTCGCGCCAAAATCCCGCCCGTGAAAACAAACAGATCGCAGGCAAAAGAGCCGAGATTTTCCAGTACAACCGAATCAGCGCCAGCCTCTTTGATCGCCTCGCCGCAGATCACCTTTACGCCCAGCGCGGCAAGCCGAACGGTTGCCTCGTTGATGAGGTACTCGTCCATTTCGGGCAGGATCGTGGGTTTGAGTTCGACAAGCGTAATCTTGATTTGGCTCGCCCCAAATGCGCGGATCTGCGATGCCATTTCTGCGGCGATCTCCACGCCGCTTAGCCCCGCGCCGCCGACGACGATATGCCCTCTGCCGCGCACAAACAGCAGGGATTCAAACGCTTGACGCACACGCAACGCGCCGCGAAAACCCTTGATGTCGCGGGCGTATTCGCGCAACTGTTTGATACTGTCGGGAAAGTAGGTCGTCGCGCCGCTGGCGATGATGAGCGCGTCAAAGGCGATCGCCTCGCCGCTCGTTGTGTGCAAAACTCTGCTCTCTTCGTCGATCGCCGCAGCTCTTGCGCAGACGAAACGAACGCGGCTGCCGAGCCGTTTTGCGAAGCTGTTTAGAGGCGCGATCACGCTTTCGGTTGCAATATCGCACGCAAGAAAGTTATGCAAATTCGCCTGCAAAAAATGAAACGGATTTTGATCGATGAGTACGATCTGGTGATCGGAGCGTTTTGCCAGCGTGATCGCCGCCGCGCTGCCGCCGTAACCACAACCGAGTATCGCTATTGTTGCCATTTGCTCTCCAAAAAACGCGCATTGTATCCAACCGCCGTTTTCTTGCAATGGCTTGGATTAAAATTAGTTTGCGCAAAAAAGCGTTGTCGTTAAAATCCCGCGATCGCTCGTTTGTGAAGCCACAAGATCGCGTCCTTGATCGCGCCTCCGATCGCTCCGCGCACCTTGAAGCGATTGAGTATCAGTCCCGAAGCGTTGTGTCTGCCAAGCGCCACCATCACCCCTTTGTTTGAGCCGCGAAACGGCGTAAGCGGACGGTTTGCCAAAAGCGCGATCGCGTTTTTTGCCGCGTGTTCGCCGCTCTGTGTGGCGGTTTGTCCGTCTGCGGGCAACTGTTTGCCGTTTGCGTCAAACAAAATTGCCGCGTCGCCGATCGCAAAGATGGGCGATCCCTCGCGCGTTTGCAGCGTTTGTTTGACGGCGATCCGCTCGTGCGAGACGATGTTTTGCGCCACAGTACCGCCCGCAAAAACAAACAAATCGCAGGCAAGCGAGCCCATTTTTTCCAGCACAACCGAATCGGCGCTCACCTCTTTGATCGCCTCGCCGCAGATGATCTTCACGCCCAGCGCGGTAAGCCTAGCGGTTGCCTCGCCGATCAGATACTCGTCCATTGCGGGCAGGATCGTAGGTTTGCGTCCAACGAGCGTAACTTGGATTTTACTTGCGCCAAACGCACGGATTCGTGATGCCATTTCTGCGGCGATCTCCACGCCGCTTAGTCCCGCGCCGCCAACGACGATATGCCCCTCGCCGCGCACAAGCAACAAGGATTCAAACGCCTGTCGTATGCGAAGAGCGCCGCGAAAATCCTTGATGTCGTGAGCGTATTCGCGCAGTTGTTTGACACTATCTGGAAAGTAGGTTGTCGCGCCGCTGGCGATGATGAGCGCGTCAAAGGCGATCGCCTCGCCACTTGCGGTGTGCAAAATCCTGTTTTCCTCATCGAGCGTTGTCGCCCTCGCGCGAACGAAACGAACGCGGCTGCCGAGCCGTTTTGCAAAACGATCGATAGGCACGATCACGCTTGCGGGCGCAACATCGTACGCAAGACAGTGGTGCAAGCTGATCTGCAAAAAGTGAAACGGGTTTTGATCGATGAGTATGATCTGGTGATTGGAGCGTTTTGCCAGCGAGATCGCCACCGCGCTACCGCCGTAACCACAACCGAGTATCGCTACTGTCGCCATCTGCTCTCCTAACAAAATGCGTTTTGCGTCAAACGCACATTGTATCCAAGCGGAGGCTCTGCTAGTTCGCTGCTTCTTCCACAACTTTTGGAGTTTGCGCACGCTGCGCGGGAGCTACAACGCGGACGGTGCGAGGTTGTTTCGCAGCGAGGTAGGCGTAGAACATATCGTTCCACCGTTTTGCATCGACTTTAAGCTCCATTTCGACTTGGCACAATCCGCTATCCCAGATGGTCTCCACGATCTCCGCGCCGCGTACAACGCTATAAACCTCTGTGCGAATTTCCGATCGTACTAGCATTGCGTCTTTGACGGTATCGCGCGCGCTAATCTTCACCCCGTGCAGTTTTTCGCCAATCTGTCTGTATGCGTCCAAGATCGCCGCTCGTTTCGCCAGCGCCATCTCTTGTGCGCGGTTGGTCATACCCTCTCGCGCCGCGCCAAGTCCTATTGCGCGAATTGTGATGATGTTGCTTGGTTTTACGATCGGCGCGTTGGGGATCACAATCTCCTCCTGCGCCTCGCCGGCGGCGGCGTTCTCTTGCGCCATAAGCGTTGCGGCGGCAAGTGTGAGTGAAGTAACGATGCTGAAAAACCGCATTGGGTATCCTTTTACGGAAAGTTCCCAGATAATCGTCAGATTGCTGTTTTTCTAAAATTGAAGGATTCTCTATGTCGGTGTTTCTCGCGGTTGGTTCAATCATACTTGCGCTAATGGCTCTGGTCGTCTTTCGCTTTGTGCGAAATCTCTCGCTTTTCAACGCCCCTTTTGGCGTTCGCATTGCGCTGTACTGTGTGCTCGGCGCGGTTTTTGTGATGGCGGCGGTCTATATGCCGCTTCGCCGCGCGGGCTATCTATCGGGCATTTTTGAAGACATTTTCGCCTCCTCGATCGGCGTTATTTTCGCGCTCTTTATCTTTACGATCATCTACGACATCGCCGCGATCGTGCTCGTGCGCGTTTTGCACAAGCCGCAGACGCTTGCCCTTGCGCAATGGATCACCGCCGCAAGTGTCGTCTGCTACATCTTTTACGGCTGGATCTCTGCGCTGACTCCGCCGCGCATTGAGCGAATTACGATCGATTCGCCGCGTATAACGGATGAGCTGACGATCGCGCACTTAACCGATCTGCACTTAGGCAACGGATCGCTTTTGAATACAGCTTTTGCGCGGCGGACTGCGGAAAGCGTGAGTGCGCTTGAGCCTGATATTGTGGCGATCACGGGCGATTTGATCGACGCGAAGATCGACAAAATCCGCGACGCGCTGATCGCCGTTAGCGAGATCAAAACGCGCTACGGAATCTACTTTGTGCCGGGAAATCACGAGTACTACTACAACGAACTCGACTCATCGCTTGAGTTTCTTGAGTCGCTTGGTATCAAGGTTCTCAAAAACAGCAACACCACGATCGTAGGCGATTTTGGCGCGATCGCCATTGTCGGTTCGCTCGATCCTGCGGGCAGGCGGTTTGGTCGAATGCTGCCAAATCCAAGCGCGGCGCTTAACGGTGTCGATCGGGCGCAGTTTGTCCTCGCGCTTACGCACCAGCCGAAGGTGATCGCCGATTTTCCGCCTGAGAGTTTCGATCTGCTGCTGGCGGGACACACGCACGGCGGGCAGATTTTCCCGTTTCATCTTGCGGTCAAGATCGAAAACAAGTTTCTAAGCGGGCTGTACGATCGCGATGAACGGGGGCAGGTTTTTATCAGCAGCGGCGTGGGTTACTGGGGACCGCCTATGCGAATGTTTGCGCCCAACAAAATCGCGCTTTTTACCTTAAAGCCCACTTGGTTATAAACGCGAAAAAAGGATATCGATGAACACGAAAGAGCTTGACGATGAGTTTGTACTGCACTCGTATGCGAGGCGGGCGATCGTCTTTACGCACGGCGTAAATGCAACGCTTTACGATGAAAACGGATGCGATTACATCGACTTTACGGCGGGAATTGGCGTCAGCAGCGTAGGGCACGGCAACGAAAAGCTGCTCGCGGCGATTAGCGATCAGACGGCGAAGATCATTCACTGCTCCAACCTCTATCTCAACTCGGCGCAGGCGCAGCTTGCGGCAACGCTGGTGCGGCTTTGCGAGATCGACGGGCGCTGCTTTTTTGCCAACAGCGGCGCTGAGGCGAACGAAGGGGCGATCAAAATCGCGCGAAAATATGGCGAAAAACGGGGGCGTTACAAGATCATCACGCTCGCAAACTCCTTTCACGGGCGCACGATCGCAACGCTCAAAGCAACGGGACAGCCCAAGTTTCACGAGCATTTTGCGCCGTTCCCGGACGGTTTTGTCTATGCCGAAGATCTCGCGGGCGTTGAGCCGCTGATCGACGACTTGACGGCGGCGGTGATGATCGAACCTGTTCAGGGCGAGGGCGGCGTAACGGCGCTAAACAAAAACGAGCTGACGAAACTGGCAAAAATCCTGCGCGATCGCGACATCTTGCTGATCGCTGACGAGATTCAATGCGGCGTTTTTCGATCGGGCAACTTTCTGGCGGGCAAGACGCTTGGCATTAGCCCCGATGTGATCACGCTTGCCAAAGGGCTTGCGGGCGGCGTGCCGATCGGCGCGGTGATCACAAACCGAAAAGATGTGTTTGAGTACGGCGATCACGGTTCAACATTTGGCGGTAATCTCCTCTCGTCGTGCGGTGCGCTTGCCGTTTTAGATGTATTGGAAGCGCTGCAAAAAAGCGGCAAACTCGCATTGACGATCAACCATTTTTCCACGCAATGCGCACTGATCGCAACCGATTTTCCGCGCCTATTTACGGGCGAAACGGGGCTAGGACTCATGCGTGCGCTCATCACCGTTGATGAAAAAACGCAAAAAGCGATCATCGACAAAGCGCACGATCACGGCGTTTTAGTCTTGCGAGCGGGCAACAATCAGGTGCGCTTGCTGCCGCCGCTAACGATCACAAACGCCGAAATCGACGAAGGTTTTTCGCGGCTCGCTGCGGTCTGCCGTGCGCTTTAGCGACTACGCGCACGACTGGCTCTACGGCGAAAACGGCTACTACGCAAAAACGCCGCCGATCGGAAAGCGGGGCGATTTCTACACCTCCGTCAGCGCTTCGCCGTTTTTTGGCGGCGCGATCGCAAACCATATCGTGCGGCAGATCGCGGCGGGCGAGCTTGACGAGGACGCGCTCATCTGCGAGTTTGGCGCGCACGGCGCCGAGCTAACCGCCGATGTCGCGCAGTTTATCCACACGATCGCGCCGAAACTGTTTGCGAGTTTGCGCTTTGCGATTGTTGAGCCGATCGCTGCGCTACGCGAGAGGCAGGAGAGATATTTGCAAGAGGGTTTTGGAGGCGCGATCACGCTTTTGGTTGTGCCAAAGATCGACGATCTAAGCGCGAAAAGCAGCTTTGTTTTTGCCAACGAACTCTTTGATTCGTTTGCGTTTGACATCATCGATCGCGGAAAAATCGCGTTTGTCGAAAATGGCGCGATCGTATGGCGCGAGGAGGCTGGGCTGGAGGCGAGCTTTCGCGGCGAACGGTTTTTGGGCTACGAATCTTTTGCAAAACGGCTGCGATCGCGCTTTGAGCGGTGCGAGTTTATGACATTTGATTACGGCACGAAAGAGGCTAGGGGGGATTTTTCGGCGCGGATATATAAAGATCACCAAGTTTTCGCGCTCTTTGAACTGCCAACTCTCGCGCCGTTTTTCCAAAACTCCGATCTCACCGCCGATGTGAATTTTGGTGCGCTGATCGAAGCGTTTCGCGGCGCGGGCTTTGAAACGGCAACGCTCAAAAACCAAAACAGCGCACTGATCGAAATGGGGATCGCTGAGTTGCTAAAACTGTACGAAGAAAAAGCGGGCTTTGAGGCGTATCGCCGCGAAGTGGGTCGAGTACGAACTTTGCTAGACCCAGCAACGCTTGGCGAACGGTTTAAGATGTTGCTTGTGCGTTAAGTTGCGTTTCGTTTATCGCCGAAACATTGACAGTTGCCACAGGATTTGTCAGCGGAATCACTTTGCCCCACAGACCGTTTAGCGTATCTGTGGTCGTTTTGATCACGAACGCTTTTTTCTCGCGCCTACACATATGGGTAAGCTCTTTGTTGTAGAAAGGTCGGTTGATAAACTCAACAACATCACGAAGAAGCCATGTGTTGTGCTTGTCTGAAGTGCTGGGAACACACTTTGGATTGACTAGGGTCTCTCGTTCGACTTCGTCCGGATCCAAGAATACTTTGTTGTAACGCTTTTCCAAGAACTGGGTGAGTTCTCGGTCTAAACTAGCCTTGCTGTTCATTGCAATAAGCCTCCACTTAAAGATGTCAGGAGGCGATTGTACCCTGTTTTTCAGAATTTTCAAAGGTTATTCACAACATTTTATGCCAAGTTTTGCCAAAAGTTTTTCAAAAAATGCTCCGCCTTCGCGATCGTAGTCATCTTCAAACTCCACATAGAACGCGCATTTGTGCGGTTCGCGCACATCGCAGTTCTCCATGACTTTGGGTTCTAAGCCCAAATCAGCCTTGACCTCATCGATCGCGGTTATGATCGACTGCTTCGCGCTCTCGTCAGCGCCATAGACCAGTTGCATTCCTTCGTATCGTTCTTCGCGTCGAAAATAGGCTTTGACCATTGTCGCTCCTTTTTGGTGTAGATAGCATACCCAAAATCGGCGTTGCAAACCGTGTCATTCCGTCCACAATACTCATTTTTGGGTGTTTTTAAGCCTTATTCTTAAACCAACACCACCATTTCACATAAGAATATCTATGTTCGTCGTTTAGCCCCCCCTGTGGTTATTGTATTTGCCTTTAAGCTCTGAGAAGAATCCTTCCATACAACCCGCGTTGTTGAAGCGATCTTCTCATTTGTCATAACGCGCAACGCATCACAACCTGTTGTTGAAGTGTCTGCTCGTTTGTCATAAAGTGAAATGAATCCTTTATGCCGTTATCGATCGTTACCATTGCTCGTTTGAGGTCTTTGTCTGCTATGCTCTTATGAGCCGACAACAATACGCTCTGTTTATATACGCTTTTGTACTCATCAAACCGTTTAACGAACCAAGCCATCTGCCGCTCGATGAACCAAACCCTTTGCCACTCAAAGTCAAATGGCCACAACGAATCAACTATCTTCTTTAGCTCTTCTCCTGCGGATTTCATACATTTATCGCGGGTGGAATGCAACGAATCAACTACCTTCTTTAGTTCCTCTCCCGCACCACTCTTTGGCTGTTCTCGTAGCCACCGTAAGGCTTGAGACTTGATTGGGCTACCCTTCCTGTATTGTAAGGCTTGAGACTTGATATGGTAGATA
Organism: Campylobacterota bacterium; assembly: GCA_025997415.1. Classification (GTDB taxonomy): domain Bacteria; phylum Campylobacterota; class Campylobacteria; order Campylobacterales; family SZUA-545; genus JAIRKM01. The sequence goes on along the minus strand of BNUO01000039.1, from coordinate 1,306 downwards.
CATCGTTGGACTAAATGCCATGAAAGGTCTGCTTGATTGCTCTAATGACGCTCCTAGCAGTTACGGGCGTGAGGAGACCACCGCTTGCCATCAAGTGTGATAGACAGAGGGTTTAATCCAGACATCTGCGGTTGCTTGTGCCAGCATAGTTATCACTTCGCAGCATATGGGAGTTACCACTCCCAAACCCTCCGCCAGCGTTTCAGCCGCTTGTTTGACCTCTTTGTAGCCCTCTCTTGCCACATAGTTCCAATATATGGGCTTCATTGTCTCATAGTCCAAGAAAACGATCAGGCAGTGCTTTTTGCCAAAGTGTGTTCCATCAAAGACAATGTGCTTGATAGATGAGTCAAAGCGCATATTCGTGGGTGGATAGGTTGGAGGCGGAGGGTTTGGGAGTGGTAACTCCCAAGAGCTACGACGTAGCAGTAGCCTTGCACAGAGGCGTTACTGCGGAGGAAACAAGAACTTGTTCTTGTGAGTAACCGCTTTGACAACCAATGCTCTATGATCCTGCTGATCGTTCTTTTGCTATTCCCGCTTTTGCGGCTCAAGACCTTGATCGTCTCTTTTTCTATAAGCCACCTCTGAAACAGATGAAACCGATTGTCTATCCTGACATCGCTTCGTTTTGTAACAAACCTATAACCACACTCAAGACACCTATACCGCTGTTTGTCCGTACCGTTTATTCCGTCTTTGCAGACATTACTCTTAAAGCATCTGGGACAACTCGAATATATCGCGCTTTTCAAGTGTCTTTGCAGACATTACTACGAAAACATATAGGACACCTCCTCTGTTTTTAGCATACTCACTTATGAAACCTTTTTGATAACTATATCAACAAACCCTCTGTACGAGATGGTTTGTTGAGGGAAAAAACACCCAAAAATGAGTATTAGACCCAGAATGACATTCTCGTCCCTGTCAACCCATTTCGTTGACACTTTTTGTCTTACTTACGCATAGCGCGTTAGCGCTATGCTGTATCCTCTCTCTTGTCTCTTCTCTTACTCTATCTCATACTCCTCTCCCGTCTCCTCTCTTATTCTTATCCTTACTCTTTTCTCACTCCTCAAACCCTCTCTTACTCTAACTCCTTTCTAAACTCCTGCGGTGTTTTGTTGTTTAGTGATTGGTGTCCCCTCATTTCGTTGTAGTAGAGCATATAGCGCATAAGCTCATCTTTGAAAGCATCAATGCTTTCAAATACGCACTCCTCTAAACACTCCTCATATATGGTTCTCCACAATCGTTTGCTGTTACTCGCAGGAGCAAAGCTCCTGCTTCCTCCGCAGTTACG
>BNUO01000038.1 GCA_025997415.1 Campylobacterota bacterium | reverse complement strand
ACAACACCCTATACGATGGGGTTTTGGGCGAGGACGGCATAGCGGCACTGAAGCCGTATCTTAAAGTCCAAGCTGAAGCAAAACGGCTTTTGGAAGCGGGATTTTTCGTAGCGATCGCCTCCAAAAAGTTCTTGTACGACACCCTCGCGTCGGGGTATGCCAGTCGAAAGAGAAAGGCATTTGTTGTACGCGCTCCACTAAGTGCAACTTTGAAGTTTCGCTTAAGTTGCTTGTCTTTGCGGCGGATCAGTTTGGGACCATAGCCCTCGCCAAAACTCGCCGCCGTTCGTAAAAGCGCCTGATCGCGCCAGATGTGCGGATAGAGCGCGAAACTGATCGCAGTTGCGTCGTAGCGCAGCGCGATCGCCGCCTCGTTTAGCGTTTCAATGTCGTGCGCCTCGTGAGTGAGCGCGATCTCGCCTGTATCGATCCAGCCGAAGCTGATCGCGGCGTACATAAAAATATCATCGGCATCGGGCGAATGGGCGACTTGGTAGTTGGGCACGGCAGACCTTGCAAGTAGATGCGGCTATTTTACCCCGCAAGAGGTAAAGCCCCAACCGCGCGTTCGCAAGTGCCACTCTGTTAAAATCGCTAGATGAAAAAACTCTTAGCTATATTTGTTTTGACAGTCGCTTCGTTTGCGATCAGCCAACCGAGCCTCTTTTCGCCAATCGGCGCACCCAAAAACGAGATGATCAATCTAAACATCAAGTCGTGCGATGAGTCGTGTCTGGTCAAGCTGTTAAACGACGAGCGGTACTTTTCGTTTCTGGCGCGTTACAAAAGCGGCGTGGGCGCACAGGCGCTCAGCAGCGAGTACCAGCGCTACGCCACATTTCTCAACCTTCGTATGCCGCAGGTTTTGGGCGAACGGATCGCCGTTTTGATTCCCAGCGAGGCGGTCGGGCGCTACTCGATCATCGTTACAAATAGTGTCAGCGCCTATCTGCTTTCGCGCGGCAAGCCGTTTGAGATCAAGGTCTTTGACAGCATCGATGAACACTACGACAACCTTAGGCGCGAGATTGAGAAGATCGAATCGGAGGGTTTTAGCCGTGCGATCGCCGTTTTGACGCCGGACGGCGCGTCGCTTCTTGCGTCGATTAGTACCAATCTTGAGATTTTTATCCCCACGATCAACAAAAACGAGCTGCCAAACGCGGGTGCAAATCTCTTTTTCGGCGGGATCGATTACGCCGCGCAGTTAAACGAACTTTCAAAGTACCATTCGGGCGAAAATCTCATCTTGTTTGACGAAACCACGCCGCTTAGCCGCCGTATTTCGCAATTAAGCGATCAGATGCCCGTGCCGCCGCGCCACATCACGCTTAGCACGCCGCGCGTCAATTTCACACAGCTTTTCAAGAGCGAACAGATTGAAAACGGTTCGGTTGTGCTACTCAACACTCAGCCCGTTCGCACGAGTTTGATCCTCTCGCAGCTTACATTTCACGACCTCGACATTCCCAAAACGCTTAGTACGCAGATCAACTACAGTCCAATGCTCCTAACGCTGACGCAGAACGAAGATGTGAAAAACTTCTATGTCGTCAGCGCGATCGGCGAGAGCGATCCGCAGCTCCGCGAACTCAACGCGCTTTTGCACAACGATCTGCGCTACGACCGCATTGCTTACGCCACAGGCGCAATGACGGCGCTGATCGTTCAACGCGATACGATGAACTTTTCGGCGCGAATTGGCGGCTTTGGTCTCGATCTCATCGACAATCAGATCGTCTATCCGATCACCGTTTGGCGCATACGAAACGGGCGATTTGTCGCCGTTCCGCCCTCTGAGACGCCGCAGGAGACAGAGCGGGCGGAGTCGCAGATCGAACCGGAGGCTGACGAGCAGCAGTTTCTCGCCCCTGCCGATGAAGATTCTTTACTGTTATTGGAGGAGTAGGTGCGAAACATTGTGATTGTTGGCGCGGGCGGATTTGCGCTGGAGTTGTACCACTATGTACTAGAGAGCGATCTCGTTCGCTGGGGCGAGTGGCAGTTCAAAGGTTTTACGGCGCTTTCAAACGACAGCACGATCGCAGAATACGGCTTGTCGCGCTACTTTTTGGGCAGTTACGAAACAACAGAATTTGCGCCAGAAGACAGCTTTTTGATCGGCATTGGCGTTCCCAAAATACGGCGCAAAATATATGAGCAATTTGCCGCGCTCGGACGCGATTTGCCTAACTTCGTAGCAAACGGTGCGCGAGTGAATCTTGCAGCTTTAGCTGGGGGGGGGCGGGGTAATATCTTCTGCCCCCAAAGCGGCGGATATTTCGCAAAAATCGGCGCGGGCAATCTCTTTAACCTCTTTAGCGCGGTTGGACACGACGCAACACTCGGCAGCTTCAATGTCCTAAGCAGCTTTTGCGACATCACGGGACACTGCGTAGTCGGCGATTCAAACTTCTTCGGCTCACACGCTGCAATGCTTCCAAGCTCCAAAATCGGCAACGAAAACAAGATCAGCGCGGGTTCGATCGTCTATAAAGGCTGCGGCGATCGCGTCGTTTTGCACGGCAATCCCGCCCGTACATTCGGCGCAGTTGAGGAGGCGTAATGGAATTAGAAATCAAAGTACAGAAACTGCTGGAATTGCTTTTGGGCAAGCCGATCGACCCCGCAAAAACCGCGCTCGGCGTTGAGCCGCTCTGGGATTCGATGAAGCATATTGAGATCGTTATGACGATTGAGGAGGAGTTTGGCGTGTTGTTTGACCCGTCGGTGATCCCAACGCTCGTCAGCTACGCGGCGATCGTCGCAAAACTACGAGAGATCGCCTAATGCTGCCGATTTTCGAGCCTGAACTTCGCCGCGCCGCGATCTTGGAACTGCCTGACGCGCCGAACTGCCGCGTGATCAAAATAGCCGTTCATCGCAACCACGCTTTTGAGACGATCGCCTCTGTGTTAAGCAAGTTTTTAGGTTTCAGCGGTTTGCGTTCGGAGTGTGTTTTTAGCAGCTACGATGACGCGCTGGGCTTTGCAGAAACTGATGGCGCGGATCTGCATATTTTGTTTATAGATTGCGCTCACTACCACGATGAGATTAGCGCGTTTTTGGCGGAACGAATTGCAGCACTTCGCGCTCAAAGCGGCGCACCGATCGCGGTTATTTATCTTGCCAAAAACGGCGAAAAAGTGAGCGTTGATCTGCCGACCGACAGCTATATTTTCGCCGCAAACGAGATGATCAGCGAACTGGGAGCGGCGGCGTTTGACGAGGCAAAAACCGCCTACTCTGGCACGCGGCTTTCGGGCAAAGCAAACCTGGCGATCGCCCGCGAACTTGGACTACGCATTATTCCCGCGCTGCTGCTGCCCGCGCTCAAAGCGGTCGTTTTTGACCTCGACAACACCCTATACGATGGGGTTTTGGGCGAGGACGGCATAGCGGCACTGAAGCCGTATCTTAAAGTCCAAGCTGAAGCAAAACGGCTTTTGGAAGCGGGATTTTTCGTAGCGATCGCCTCCAAAAACGATGAGCGAGATGCGAAAGAGTTGTTCAAAATCCGTACAGATTTTATGCTGCGTTTTGAGGATTTTTCGGCATATGAAATCAACTGGCAGCCCAAGCGAGACAACCTGCAAAAAATCGCCAAAACGCTCAATATCGGGATCGATAGTATGCTCTTTGTCGATGATAACATTGCCGAGATCACGAGCGTAGAACCGCTTGGAATCCACACAATCCACGCTGATACGCCTGATCACACACTTGCGCAGCTTCGTTATTTTCCGCGCCTGATGAAGCTGCGAAAAAGCGCAGAAGATGGCGTGCGAAGCCGCGATATTCAGGCAAACAAAGAGCGCGAAGAACTTGCGAAAGAACTTACGCCAAAAGAGTATTTCAAAAAGCTGGCGATCCGCCTTGTGTTTGCCGTCAATGATCACTCGCAAATCGCGCGGGTTGCGGAACTTTTTGGCAAAACCAACCAGTTTATCCTCACATACAAACGCTACTCCGAAACCGAAACAACCGCGTTAATGCAGGGCGCGGCAAGCTGCGTGATCACGATCGCAATGAGCGACAAACTCTCCGACAGCGGCGTGATAGCGATCGTTGCGGCGCACAACGACGGCGGCACGCTCGTGATCGACGAACTGACGGTAAGCTGCCGCGCACTCGGACGCGGGATCGAGAGCGTAATGCTGCCGTTTCTATTTCACCTCGCCGCAAAGAAACTCGGCACAACTGCCGCCGTGAAAATCGGCTACAAAAAGGGCGATCGCAACGCCCCCGCGCTCTGCTGGCTTGCAGCTTTAAGCGGCGAAAGCGTCGATCGTTTAGGGGATAGCGGCGTAATCGACTACGAAACCCCAGCAGCAATCGACACCGAAGGATTGGAGATCACCGTTCGTGACTAGCGAATGGCGGTTAGGCGGGGTGAGCGGTATTGTGTTGGTCTTGATTGTAGCGTCGTTGAAGAAGCACCAATCCAAAAGCAAGAATGGCTACCGTTGCCATACCAACTGCAAAGATGTTGTAAAACATTATCGATCCTTTCTTTGTCGAAGAGTTGCGCCAAATGCGACAAATGCTATGGCGGATATTACCACAATAGCTGTCATTGGTGTTACCTCCCCTCGCATTAGCTGGCTATATTCACCTGCCAGCACGGAAACCCCGAAACCCATCAGCATATCGCCAAAGATAGGTGAATGTCTGGCGAGCCAAAGCAGGAACTTGTTCATTGAAACTCCTTTATGAAATTGTACTTTTGCATTTATACTTCGGAGCAAGAGGGTTAAAGATTCTTAATCCCCGATTGTGTATCCTAGCGTATTGGTTTGTCAAAAATCGTCAGAGATAGAGGCTTGAGTTATGTGGTATTGTCTGCCGTTATGTGCTTTTTTGTCGCTAGGTTCATCTCGTTTGGATCGCGCCACGATCGACACCGAAGGATTGGAGATCACTGTTTGTGATTAAGGATATGAAACTGCACCATATTGGCGTTGCAACAAGAAGTATTGTTAAAGAGTTAGACTACTTTGCGTACTTGGGTTATAAACCTGCTTCGGAGGAGTTTATCGACGAAGAGCAGGGAATTAGAGGAGTGTTTATGGAGGCAAAAGATCAGCCGCGCCTTGAGCTGCTGGAAAACTTGGCGCATAGTACTACTCTTGATGGCGTACTTGCCAAAGGCAACAAGTTTTACCACTTCGCTTACGAATCAGACGATCTAACGCAGGATATTGCAAAAATGTTGCGGGGGGGGGGGGGGCAAACTTGTTGCCTCTCCGATCCGCGCTGTCTATTTCGATCAGGTTGCGTTCATAATGATGCGCAATATGATGATGATCGAATTGGTCAAAACGAGGCGATCAGATGTTTAGATTTGATCACGCAAAAATCGCGGGCGTTGCGATCACACTCGGTGAAAATCGCCGCTTTTTCGATGACGAACCGCACTGGTACAACTCCGACCCAAATCTACTAAAACGGCTTAAAAAAACCATCGGTTTTGGCACGCGCTTCGTGGCAAACGAGGCGACAACCACGCTCGACCTTGGGCTTGACGCCGCCGCTCGCATACTCAAAGCGCTTGCGCTTGAGCCGCACGACATTGACGCGGTGATCAGCGTAACGCAAACACCGGACTACTATATGCCTGGCAATGCCCATCTTTTGCACGAGAAACTTGGGTTGAAAAAAGAGGCTTTCGCGCTTGATGTGGAGCTGGGTTGTTCGGGTTTTATCTATGGATTGTGGCTGGCATTTATGACCGCTTCAAACTTTCAGGGGCGGCGGATTTTGCTGGTTGTGGGCGATACGATGAGTAAAGTTTGCTCACCGTTAGACCGCGCAGAGATGCCGCTTTTTTGCGATTCGGCGGCAGCGATGATCATTGAGCGGTGCGAGAAACCAACCGCGTCGTACTTCGTTTTGCGTTCCGACGGCACGGGCGCGAAGCACCTCTATCAGCCCGCAGGCGCGTATCGAACTCGCAGCAGCGAGGCGACAAAAGAGCAAAAAGCCGACAAAGACGGCAATGTCCGAAGCGACGAAAACTTCTATATGAACGGCTTTGAGGTGTTCAACTTCACCTTGCGTGAGCAGCCGCCGCTGCTTGAGGAGCTGCTGAGTTTTGCTAACGCAACGCGCGAGGAGATCGACTACTTTTTGATTCACCAAGGCAACCGCTACATCGTCGAAATGTTTGCGAGGGGCGCGAAACTACCGCCCGAAAAAGTGCCGATCACCTTTCCAGATTATGGCAATCAAAACGGCGCGAGTATCGCGGGCATTATCTGCGCCTGCCTTTCGGAGCAGCTCGCTGAAGCGAAAAAGGAAGTTGTAATGCAGGGCTTTGGCATAGGACTTTCGTATGGAGCTTGCCGTTTGAGCCTTGAAAATGTGATCGCGCTTAAACCAACAATCTACGGAGGAAACAATGAGTCGTGATGAATTTTTTGTGCAGTTGCAAGATATTTTGCAGACGGAAAGCAGCGTGAGCGCCCAAACTGTGCTGAGCGAACTTGAGGAGTGGGATTCGCTTGCGAAAATGTCAATACTGGCGTTTATGGACACCGATTTTCGTGTGCATCTGAGTTTTGGCGACATTAATGCGTTCAAAACTGCGGGCGATCTAGCGGCGCGGGCGGGGCTGTGAATGGTCAGTTTTGAGGCTTCGCAGCTATTTATCGTTACGGGTGCGAGTTCAGGAATTGGCGAGGGGACGGCGCTGCTGCTCAACTCGCTTGGCGCAACAGTCGTAGGAATCGGACGCGACGCGGATCGCTTAGCGGCGCTCAAGCTCAACTCTGCTGCGCCCGATCGGCTCTTTGTGGAAAGCTGTGATCTTGCCGCCTCGATCGACTCGCTGCCAGAGTTTGCGCGAACGCTGCGCGAAAAATACGGCAAGTTTGCGGGGCTTGCGTACTGTGCGGGCGTGTCGCTCGTGGAGCCGCTGCGCGGTTATCGGCATAGTCATGCAACCGAACTTTTTGCGATCAACTACTTTGCGCCGATCGCGCTTGCGCAGGCGGTTTTGGACAAGCGAAACTGCGTTGGAGCGGGCACGGCGCTGGTGTTTGTCGCCTCGCTCGCGGGGGTAACCCCAGATAAAGGGCAGTGCGCGTACGCGGGAAGCAAAGCGGCGCTGATCGCCTCCGCCCGCGTTATTGCACGGGAGTATGCGAGCGCGGGTGCGCGGGTCAATACCATTTCGCCCGCAGACATCGACACGCCAATGACGCAGCGGCTTGCAAACTCGCGCGAGGAGCGAGCGCACCTCTACCCATTTGGGTTTGGCAAGGTCAGCGACGCGGCAAATCTGATCGCGTTCTTGCTTTCGGATAGAGCAGGTTGGATCACGGGCGAAAACTACACGCTTGATGGCGGACTGAAGGGGTAGAAGCGATCGCAACCGCCAAAAATATGTAAATCATCATCGTTTAAGAGGGGACAAATATGTAAGCTCACATAATTTTCCATATGTAAAATATGTAAATCTGCTACAATTTCAATGCAACAACCAGAAAAATGGGGCAAAATGCAACGAAACGCGATAGCTAGATTGGTGGAATGGAAGAACAAAATCGGGCGCAAACCGCTTGTGATGTGGGGTGCGCGTCAGGTTGGCAAAACTTGGCTGGCGAAAGAGTTTGGTCGCCAATCGTTTCAAAATACGGTTTATATCAACTTTGATATTGACAGGAGTGTGCGCGAGCTATTTGATCAAGATCTATATCCGCAGAGTTTGATCAAAGGGTTAGAAGGTATGTATAACGCGCAAATTGATCCCGCAAAAACACTCATTATTTTTGATGAGGTGCAAGAGTGTAATCGCGCGTTAGTATTGCTGAAATATTTTCAAGAAATTGCGCCTGAATATCATATAGTTGCGGCGGGAAGCTTCTTGGGTGTTGCAACACATCAGGGCAACTCTTTTCCTGTTGGCAAAGTAGATATGATCACCATTTATCCGATGAGTTTTGATGAGTTTTTGGTTGGCATAGGCGAAGAAAAAATGTCAGATATATTAAACGAGTTGAATCTTTCTCTTATCGCCGGCGTTAGCGGTAGATTTGCGAGTTTATTGAAAACATATTTTTATGTTGGCGGTATGCCGGAAGCGGTAGAGACTTACGCACAGACAAAAGATTTCAATGCTGTTCGAGAAGTGCAAAATAGGATTTTAACAAGTTACAGAGCAGATTTTTCCAAGCATATCGCTAGTACGGATATTCCAAAAGCGCGAATGATCTGGGAGACAATACCGCTAATTTTGGGTCGTGAAAATAAAAAGTTTCAATACTCCCAAGTAAAATCAGGCGGCAGCGCGCGCGAATTTGAAACGGCGCTTGATTGGCTGGTGCATAGCGGATTGGTCTATCGCGTACATAAAATCAAAACGCCAAATCTACCACTTTCAAGCTATCAAGAAAATGAACATTTTAAGTTATATATGTTGGATGTCGGACTCTTGGCAGCAGCAGCGGCGCTTGACATAAAAACTTTGCTTGCGCCAAATAACGATCTATTTACACACTTCAAAGGTGCGCTAACGGAGCAATTTGTGTGTCAAGAGTTAAAGGCTACGGACAAAAATTATCCTCTGTTTTATTGGAAAAATGATAAAGGAATGGCGGAAGTAGATTTTGTTATTCAATACGAAGACCAAGCGATACCAATCGAAGTAAAAGCGGGTGAAAATGTGCAATCAAAAAGCCTAAGCGTGTATAGAAAATCCTACCAGCCATTACGCTCGATCCGAACTTCACTAAAAAACTATGGCGATTTTAACGGCGTACAATCAATTCCGCTCTATTTGATCGGAAAACATTTCACTCGCTAGAGCGGATCGGGCTGCCCGCGCCGCTGGAAAAAGCGCGATCATTCGTCGTCATTTCACACAATATGGCAGAGGGTTTGTCATTCTGAACAATCCCTCGCGCGAAGCAGTAGCGGCAAAGCCGCGTTGACTAGCGGAGTAATAGCGAGGGTCGGTGAAGAATCTCTGTTTGCGGCTAGATTCTTCGTCGCTTCGCTCCTCAGAATGACAGAGGGTGCGGACGCGATGACGAGGAGCGTTAATCGTCAAAGTGCTAATCTCTAGTACTTTCGGCAAAGGAGAACGGTGCGTTATAACGAGATCGCGGCGGTTAGCGAGGCGCTTGAGCGCTTTCGCGCCCTAAAAAGCGTGAAACGAATCGGCGAAAAACTGATCGCGCTGATACACGAAAACGGCGAGTGGGTCGTCGAGCTCTCAGCCGATCCGCTGATCGCCCCCGCAAAAACGCCGCTGTTTCCAAAGGATTTTCTCTCGCCGTTTGATCGCGCACTTGCCGATCGCTTTAACGGCGCGGTTTTGACCACCGTCAGCGTTGCGAAAAACGACAAGATTCTCACGCTCTGGTTTGAGCAATCGGGCGCGTACAAACGGCGAAAATCGGCGCTGGTTTTGGAGCTGATCGCCCGCCGTGCGAACGCGCTCATCGTCGATGAAAACGGCGCGATCCTCCACTCTCTTGGTCGAAATGTTGCGCTAGGAATACCATACGAACCGCCCGCGCCGCCCCCATACACGCCAATCGCCGAGAGGGTTGCAAACATCGAGACGATTCTCGCCGATCGCTTTGCAAGCCGCCAAAACGAGCTTTTAGCGCGTGAAAAACTGCTCCACACTAAAGCGGCAAACGGCAAAATTGCAAAGCTACGATCGGCGTTAAACGCTCTTGAAAAGCCTTCATCTCTTGCAAGCGCGGCGCAAAAAGCGCGGCTAGAGGGCGAAATACTACTCGCAAATATGAAGCAGATCGCGCCGTATAGCAGCGAGATCACGCTTGCGGATTTTGAAGGCGCGGCGCGGACGATTGCGCTTACTAGGCTGCCAAACGGCGCAAAGGAGGCGGACAAAAAGTTTGCGATCGCCAAAAAGCTCAAAGCGAAGGCGATCGGAATCGCGCAAGAGGAGCAAAACTTAAACGATCGCATTACATTTTACGAACGGTTGATCGCAGCGATCGGCGCGGCAGAAAGTATGGAAGCACTCGGTTTCACGCTGCCGCAAAAAATCGCGCAAGAGCCAAAGCTACGAACCGAGCCTGTCGAACGGTTTGTGATTGGCTCATTTACGGCGCACTTGGGTCGCAACGAGCGCGGAAACGAGCTGCTGCTATGCCGCGCAAAAGCGAGCGATCTCTGGTTTCATCTCAAAGGTCGCCCCAGCGCACACCTGATCGTTTCAACCGCCAAAGAGCGGTTGCCGGAAGCGGTCATTGCCGAGTGCGCGGCGATTTGTGCGCGATTTTCGGTCAGCGGCGCGGGTCGATACGAGGTCGATTACACACAACGGCGCAACATCAAGATACAATGCGGAGCACAGGTTACATACACCAATTACAAGACGACTAGCGTAAAAGTCTAAGGAGGGAATATGGCGGTAACACCAGTTGGAGGCGTGATTTACGCTAACCAAAATACGCCTGTTGTTTCTAGCGTGCAACAGCAGGCGCAGAGCCGATTAGATTTTCAAAATATGATGACCGCGCAGGTTGCGGGTGCGGATCGCGCCGAGATTGAGCAGACGCGCCCGGCGGAGGCGAACGCAAAACTCAACCCCGATCGCGACCACGAAAAGCAGGAAGCCGACGAGCGCGAAAAAGAGCGGCGCAAACTCATCGCCGATCAAGAGCCGCAACCGCCGACAGAAATACGACTTCTCGACATCAAAGCATAGGAAAAAAGATGGGTTTTATCGAACGGATCAAAAGCGACAAGATGCGCATTGCCACAGGGCTGGCTCTTTTGGCGGTTGTGCTGATCGTGGGATTTTTCAACAATATTTGGGTGATTGGCGCGTTTTTGAGCGTTGTGTTTGTCGTCGCGCTTCACGAGGCGATTGCGCTCTACGACTTGCGCGATCGCACAAGCCTTTACATAGTGGCGATCGTACTCTGGGCTGCGGCGCTGTTTTATCCATACCCGCTGGAGCTGCTCTTTGTGGCGCTGCTCATTTGCGCGGCGTCTGCGGCGTTTAGCAAAGCAAACGATCTTCGTTCCGCGCTCGTGATCCTCTACCCGACTGCGCCGATGGTTTTTCTGTTTCTGCTCTACCGCGAGTTTGGCATTGGCGCGTTTGTCTGGCTTGTCGTTGCCGTGATCGCCTGCGATGTTGGCGCGTATTACGCGGGCAAACTGCTGGGCAAAACGCCGTTTAGCCCGTCAAGCCCCAGCAAAACGCTGGAGGGCGTTGTAGGCGGCGTAACGGCGGGCACGGTGCTGGGCACGATGGCTGGATTGCAGTTTGATTTTGGTTTTTGGGCGACAGCCGCGATCAGCCTTGCGGTCAGCGTTGGTTCGGTTTTTGGCGATCTGTTTGAAAGCTACCTAAAACGGCAGGCGGGGGTCAAGGACAGCGGACATATCCTGCCCGGACACGGCGGCGCGCTCGATCGTATCGATGGCTATCTCTTTGCGGCAGTCGTTTTGCTCGTCTCGTTTCACCTCTTTTCTTGGCAGTAAATGGACAATCTGCTCATCATCTCCTCGCTGACGGTGCTGATTATGGTCTCGCCGTTTTTCTCGCGCCTAAGCGGGGTGAGCGTTGCGGTCGTCGAGATCGTACTCGGTTCGATCGCGGCGTTTTTTGGCTTTTTGGACTCAAACGACACGCTGTTTAATTCGATCGCAAAGGTCGGCTTTCTGTACCTGATGTTTCTCGCGGGGCTGGAAGTCAATCTGCGCGATTTTGCCACGCTCAAAAAACCGCTCTGGCAGCGGATCGCACTCTTTTTTATGGTGATGTACTCGCTTGCGATGGGGCTGTACATCACCTTTGAACTTTCGCCTATTTACATTATCGCGCTTCCGATCGTCTCGGTCGGAATGATCATCACGCTTATCCACGAGCAATCCGATCGCTCCGAGTGGCTTTCATTTGCGCTTACGCTTGGGATTGTGGGCGAACTACTGAGTATCTTTGCGCTGACGATTTTAAGCGGTTTTGCACAGCTTGGAGGATTTGGTTTTCAGTTTGTGGAAACCATGCTAATGCTCTGTCTGGTGCTGGTGATCGCGTGGCTGTTTTTCCGCGTTACGAGCGTTTTGATGTGGTGGTTTCCGCACCTAAAAAAGCTGATTATGCCCGATGTCGGCGCGATGGACGAAGATGTACGCGTCTCGATCGCGCTGTTTTTTGTACTCACCTCCACAATGCTCTACTTTGGGCTGGAACTGGTTTTGGGCGCATTTATGGCGGGAATGTTCATCTCAAATTTCTTTGAACACAAAACCGATCTCGCCGCGAAACTTGGCTCGTTTGGCTTTGGATTTCTCGTGCCGTTTTTCTTTATCTTTGTCGGTTCAACGCTCGATCTCACACTCTTGACCGATCTGGCGGTGCTTCGCGGCGCACTGCTGATCGTATTAGCGATGATCGCGCTAAGGATCGTAGCCTCGTTTGTAGCGTTTCGCAAGCTCTTTTCGCCAAAAGAGCGGCTGCTGGTGGCACTGGGCGAATCGATGCCGCTGACATTTCTTGTCGCCGTTGCTACGATCGGACTTCGCAGCGAACTGTTGAGCACACACGAATACTCGTCGTTTATCCTTGCGAGTATGCTTGAAGCCGTCCTCGTTATGGTGTTTATCAAGCTCATCTTGGGCAAAAAGCGGACAAATCACCAAAAGAGCCTTTAGCGATCGCGCCGCCAAGAGTGTAAAAAGGCAAACACAGATTCTTCACTCGCTCCGCTCCTTCAGAATGACAGAGCGTCTGTCATTCTGAACGAAGTGAAGAATCTCAAAACCAACACAGATACTTCGCTAACGCTCAGTATGACAAGAGGTTGCATTGTCATTCTGAGCGAAGCGAAGAATCTCACTCCACGCCAACAAAAAAACTAACTTGTAGTACGATAAACGACTTTTTTGCAAACCATAAAACAGGAGTTTAATATGTGTTTATCCCAAGCGATTGCGCAACCATTAGCGCCAAACAACCTCATCAAGAGAGAGAGAGAGAGAGAGAACAAGAGAGTGGCGAGCCGCAATTAGCCAAAAGTGAGCCTGAAGCCAGAGCGCAGATCATCTCACTAGCGCGGCAATACGCGCGACAGTTTCACCCGCTTCACGACTTCGATCACGAGAGTGCAAACTTTGTCAAGGGCGAGCGCGTCTCTTACGCGGGCAGGTGTTTTGACGAGCGCGAGATCGCGGCGCTAGTTGATGCGTCGCTGGAGTTTTGGCTCACGCCCGTTCGCTACACCGAGAGCTTTGAGCGCAATATCGCAGCTGCGATCGGCGTTCGCCACGCATTTTTCTGCTCAAGCGGCTCAAACGCAAATCTCCTCGCTATTTCCGCGCTCACATCGCCGCAGCTTGAGGATCGCCGACTTCGCGTGGGCGACGAGGTGATCACCGTTGCGGCGGGCTTTCCCACAACTGTCTTTCCGATCGTGCAAAACGGCGCTGTGCCTGTGTTTGTCGATGTAACGCTGCCAACCTACAACATCGATGTTTCGCGTCTCGAAGCGGCGGTGAGCGACAAAACCCGCGCCGTCATCTTGGCGCACACGCTCGGCAATCCGTTTGATATCGCGGCGGTCAAGAGCTTTTGCGATCGCTACAATTTGTGGCTTATCGAAGACAACTGCGACGCCTTTGGCAGCGAATACACGCTTGATGGGCAAACCAAGCCAACAGGCTCATTCGGCGACATCGGCACGCTCAGTTTCTACCCGCCGCACCACATCACGACGGGCGAAGGCGGCGCGGTTTTCACAAGCAACCCGCAACCTCGCCGCGATTTTGCGCAGTTTTCGTGATTGGGGGCGCGATTGCGTCTGCCCAAGCGGGCGCGACAATGTGTGCGGCAAGCGGTTTTCGTGCAGCAAGAGCGACTACGGGCAGCTTCCTGCGGGCTGGGATCACAAGTACACCTACTCGCATATCGGCTACAACTTTCAAGCGACCGATCTGGGCGCGGCGGTCGGACTGGCGCAGCTCGAAAAACTGCCGCAAAATGTGGCGGCAAGGCGCACGAACTACGATCGGCTAATGAAACTGCTCGCGCCGCTTGAGCAGGGCGGCAAACTGATGTTGCCTCGCGCCACGCCGAACTCAAATCCAAGCTGGTTTGGCTTTCCGATCACGCTCGTCAATGGCGCAACTCGCGGCAACGGAACGCCGATCAAACGGCTGGAGATCGTGCGCTATCTGGAGGATCATAATGTACAGACGAGGCTTCTGTTTGCGGGCAACATCACACGCCAGCCGTGCTTTGTAACCGGCGGCGCACACCCGCGCAAACTCGCCGATTTTCGCGTATCGGGCGACCTGACCAACACCGATCTGATTATGAACAACACCTTTTGGATCGGCGTTTATCCGCGAATCACGCAGGCGCAGATCGCGTATATGGCGGAGCTGATAGGCGAGGCGGTTTTGTAGCGGGTACAAATCTAGGCAGATATACGTGCTGGCAAAACTGTTAATGCCAGCAGAATAAACTTGAAAAATCTTCGCTCAAATGGGTGCGATCGACGATCACACCCTATAAAACTCCCTGTACCATTTGACAAAGTTGGCGATGCCTGTTTTGATCGGCGTGGCGGGTTTGTAGCCCAGATCGCGCTCAAGATCGCTCGTGTCGGCAAAGGTTGCGGGGACATCGCCCGGTTGCATTGGCAGCAGATTTTTCACCGCCTTTTTGCCCAGCGACTCCTCCAGCGCTTCGATGAAACTCATCAGTTCTACGGGCGCGCTGTTGCCGATATTGTAAACGCGGTACGGCGCGGACGAAGTTGCGCAATCGGGCTTGGACGAATCGAAGTCGGCGGCAGGTTTTGCGGGGCGATCAATGACCCGCACAACGCCCTCTACTATGTCGGCTATGTAGGTGAAATCGCGCCGCATTTTGCCGCCGTTAAACACCTCGATCGCCCGCCCTTCCAAGATCGCTTTGGTAAAGATAAACAGCGCCATATCCGGTCTGCCCCACTCGCCATAAACGGTAAAAAACCGCAAACCGGTCGTTGGAATGCCAAAGAGGTGGCTGTATGTGTGCGCCATTAGTTCGTTGCTCTTTTTGCTCGCCGCGTAGAGGCTGATTGGGTGATCGACGGGGCGATGAACGGAAAACGGCATATCGGTATTGAGTCCATAGACCGACGAGCTGGAGGCGTATGCGAGATGTTCGACAGGGTTTGCGCGGCAGGCTTCGAGAATGTTAAGAAAACCCGTGATGTTTGCGTCGATATATGCCTGCGGGTTTGTGAGGCTGTAGCGCACCCCCGCCTGCGCCGCGAGGTTACAGACGCGATCGAACTTTTCGGCGGCAAAGAGGCGGTCGATCCCCTCTTTGTCGGAGAGATCGAGCTTGATAAAACGGTAGTTTTCGTAGGTTTTGCTCCGCGTGAGTTTGCCGTATTCGATCGCACTTGCGTCGATGCCGCTTAACTCCAGCCGCCCAAACTTCACGCGCGGATCGTAGTAGTCGTTGATGTTGTCAAGTCCAACAACCTCATCGCCGCGCCGCAAAAGTTTGAGCGCCGTGTGAAAACCGATAAAACCTGCCGTTCCCGTAACCAAAACCTTCATACTTCCCCTTAAAGTGTCAAAAACGCAAAATTAGCGCAATTTGTCCAGTGTGGTGATCACCTGCCCCATCGTAGCATGCACCTCATCGACATCTTCGACCAGCGACTCCATCTCTCTGGCATTCGAGCTCATCGAATCCGAGCTATCGCCGATCAACTGTACGACAACGCTGATGGACGCATTTGTCTCCGTTAGGCTCTTTTGCGTTCGTTCGGCGAGCTTTCGTACCTCGTCCGCCACAACCGCAAAACCGCGCCCGTGTTCGCCCGCCCGTGCCGCTTCGATCGCGGCGTTAAGCGCCAAGAGATTTGTCTGATCGGCAATATCGCCGATAACCCGCAAAACCGCTTTGACCTGATCGGCATCGCGGCTGAGATTGACGAGCTTGCCTGCGAGATCGTTCTCTTTGTTGCTTGCCTCGCCGATCTTGAGCTTTAGTCTTGCGACAATCTCCTCAGCTTTACTAAACTGCTCTTTTCGCATCGTTTCAATCGCCTGCTCCAGCGCCCGCGAGCGTTCCGCGATCTGCTGTGTGTTCTCCTCGCTCTTGTCGTGCATAACCTCAAGCGTGTTGCCAAGAGAGTTGATCCCCGCAAACAGCTCACCGATATGATATTTCACGCTACTTTCATCGATCCGCTTGGCAAAATTGCCCTTGCCAAACTCGCCGAAGGTAGCAAGCGCGTTATTAACGAGGTAGGTTTGAATGGCATCGAGCATGCAGTTGAAACTCTTCGCCATCGTCGAAAGCGTTGGATCGCTCTGATCGGTGCGAAGGCGGCAGTCGAGCATACCGATACTCACCCGTTCGGCGATCAAAATCGCTTGCGAAACGGTGAGTATATAGTCCTGATTGTTCTTGATGTAGCGATCGGCGACATCATAAACAGCGCTGGTAAAGAGGTCGGCGTGGGCTGGCTTTGACCTCATCTTGTTTCGTTTGCCTTCGATCAGTTCGCCCAGTTCAACGATCGTTTCGTTTGAAGTGGCAGTTGAGCCGCCGCCTTTGCCCGTAACAAGCGCAGCCGCCCAGAGTGCTACGATCCCAACCGCCGCGCCTATTGCGCCGGGCGCCAAAAACGCCAGCAGCAGAGCCACAAACGCCGTGATCGACAAAACCATAATTTTGCTTGTCTGTGTCATTTTCTATCCCATTGTCTTGTATAGCGCGTCGGCTTCGGCGATCTCGTTTGCAAACGCTTTGCGGCGAGCAGAGAGATACGCCTTGCTGCCGTGGCAACTCTGCGACTCAATAATGGTCGCATAGACCCAGTAGTGATCGCCGCTTTTGGTTTTGTTTTTAACAAATCCTGTCCATACCTTGCCAGCTTTGATGGTATCCCATAGCTGTTTGAACGCAGCTTTTGGCATATCGGGGTGGCGCACGATGTTGTGAGATTTTCCAATCAACTCATCTAGCGAATAGCCCGAAATGGCAACGAAATCAGCGTTGGCAAAGATGATCTTCCCGTGCGCATCTGTCTGCGAAACGAGAAAGTGGTTGTCCTTGAGCATTACTTCAGCCATGTAACTAACCTTTAATTTGCAGTTGAGCAACGGATTGTACTCGCTAAGAGCTAAAGTATATAATTGCCAACTCAACCACCACTCACAAGGCAACGCTATGCGAAGTTTCAAGGTTTTTTCCGGATCGGCTCACCCACTTTTGGCGGCGGAAATCTGTGCGAATATGGACTACCCGCTGGGGCAGGTTACACGAAGCCGCTTCAGCGACGGCGAGATCGGCATTCAGATTAGCGAGAGTGTGCGCGGTCAAGATGTGTTTATCATTCAGCCGATCTGCCCACCCGCGAATGACAACCTGATGGAAACGCTGCTGATGGTCGATGCGCTCAAACGCTCCAGCGCCAGTATGATCATCGCCGTTATGCCTTACTTTGGCTATGCGCGCCAAGATCGCAAAGCCGCTCCGCGCGTGCCGATTACCGCGAAACTCGTGGCAAATCTGCTCGAAACTGCGGGCATTGACAGGCTTGTAACGCTCGATCTGCATGCGGGGCAGATTCAGGGATTTTTCGACATTCCGGTCGACAACCTCTACGGTTCGATCGTCTTTGAAGACTACATCACAGCCAAGCGGATTCCAAATCCCGTGATCGCTTCGCCCGATGTCGGCGGCGTTGCCAGAGCGCGTTCATTTGCCAAACGGCTCAACCTCGATATGGTCATTGTCGATAAGCGGCGCGAAAAGGCGAATGTGAGTGAGGTGATGAACATTATCGGCGATGTTGAAGGCAAAGATGTCATTATGATCGATGACATTGTCGATACCGCTGGAACGCTTGTGGGCGCTGCAAAGAAGCTCAAAGAGTGCGGCGCAACCAGCGTGATCGCCTGCTGTTCGCACGCGGTGCTTTCGGGTCCCGCATACGAAAAACTAGAAGTCGGAATGCTTGATGAACTCGTCGTTACCAATACGATCCCCCTTAGAAAACCCAGCAATAAGATCACCGTCCTCTCTGTCGCCCCACTTTTTGCCGAAGTGATGCGCCGAATCGTCAATAACGAAAGCGTTAATGGACTTTTTGAATGAGATTCTTCACTTCGTTCAGAATGACAATGCACTCCCTGTCATTCTGAGGCTGCTTTTGAGCCGAAGAATCTAATGAAAAATCTACGCCCCCCTCTTACAGCTGCG
>BNUO01000037.1 GCA_025997415.1 Campylobacterota bacterium | reverse complement strand
TTATACTGATTTTAGCTCGCCAGCGTTTTGGAAGTTGCGCTCTTACGCCGAATGCGGTTGATCGTCCCATTCGTTTGCATATGCGCCCATCAGCGCAAGTCCGCCTATCAGCACAATCATCATCGTAGCTAGTATCCAAGCTGTATTCATTTTTGCTCCTTTTTATCTATTTTCAATGTCAGCCAAAAACTGCCTGCCGCCGCAATAATTGCCAAGATTATACCGCCATTGCTTCCTTGAAATAGCCCAACGATGAACGAACCTACGCATATCTTTTCAAGCAGATCGGCTGCGCGTTTCTGTATGGACAGACGGCGCAATACGGACACATAACGCACAATCAGCAGAATTAAGTCGCGCAATAACTTCATCTATGAATCTTAGCATAAAGCGTCCGCCGCATAGAGCTGAGATTCTTCGGCTTCGCCCCAGAATGACAATAGCGGAGGCGTTAGCTCTTTTTGCCGCTTCTCTTTTCCGCTTTTCGTTGTGCGGTTTTGATGGTCTCTAAATAAGTTTGCTCAACGGGTGAAAGTGTTTTGACTTGATATTTTTTGTACTCCGTTTTGGCTTTATCGATCGCTTCATCGTGGCTGATTGTACCCGCGCCTTGTAGAACGCCTTTACCATACATTTGCGCAAACTTATCTAGTTCGCCGACCCAGTCTTTCATGTGCATTGGAGAGTGTTCCATAGCTTTGATTTCCGCTAGATCAAAGAATGCGGAAACTAGGCGGTTGAGACGAAATAGTTCATCTTCGGTGAGATAATTTTTTGCAATTACTACATCTTTTCCTATCGGCAGCGCACCCGCAAAAGAGGACAGCCCCATAAAATCCTTATCGGCATCTGCGCGAGAGCTGATCAGTTCTGCTGCGGTTTGCTGATTGGCTGCGTAATGCAGTTTGTTTTGCACAGTTTTGAAAAAAGCGATGGTCTCCTTGCTCTTTGGGTCGTAATCAATGCTTGTGGCGTAGAGGTCTAGCACTTGACGATACATCACTTTTTCGCTGCTGCGAATGTCGCGGATACGATCGAGTAGCTCTTTCCAGTAGTTGCCGCCGCCCGTGCCTTTGAGCCGCTCGTCGTCCATTGTGAAACCCTTGATGATGTATTCGCGCAAGCGGGCGGTCGCCCATTGGCGAAACTTGGTTGCGGCGGCGGAATTGACACGGTAACCAACGGAGATAATCGCGTCAAGGTTGTAGAACTGCGTTTGGTAGGTTTTGTTGTCTGCGGCAGTATGTAAGAAATCCTTACACACTGAGTTTTCTTGCAACTCGCCTTCATCGAAGATATTTTTGAGGTGCATCGTGATGTTAGGACGAGAGGTTTGAAACAGTTCAGCCATAGCTTTTTGCGTCAGCCAAAGGGTTTCGTTCTCCAACCGAGTTTCCACGCGCACGCTGCCATCATCGGCTTGGTAGATGATCATTTCGCCGTTTTTTGCGTCCATCGACAATCCTTTCAAAGCAGAAGCGAAATGGTCGCATATTCGGCTTAACCGCTTCGGAGAGGCGGCAAAAGAGCGATCGAACTATAATTGGCTTAAAAGGAGTCGCAATGCGTTCGATTTTGTTGGTGTGTCTATTTGCGGCGGCGGCTTTTGCGGCTGAGTGGCTGACGAGTTACGATGAGGCGTTTGATCGCGCCATTGCGGAAAACAAGCCCGTTTTGGTCGTGCTAATGCGCCAGAGCTGTCCATACTGCCGCCAGCTCATCAGCGAAACGCTGCCGCAGCCTGCGATCGACCGCGTCATCAGCGAAAACTTTATTGCGCTAATGCTTGATACCGAAGAAAATCCAAAAGAGGTTATGCGAGCCAGACTTCGCGCCAATGCCGTTCCCGCCAGCTTCATTATCGGCGCGGACGGGCGGCAACAAAATATGCTCATAGGCTACGCTCCGCCAATGACCTACATGCGCTTCTTGCAACAAAACTAGGCTTGCTGTGAAAAAAATCGCCCTCGTTGGTCGCCCAAATGTGGGCAAAAGCACCCTTTACAACCGCCTGACGCGCAGCTATGACGCGGTTACGAGCGACGAAGCGGGCACAACGCGCGATGTGCGAAGCGGCGTTGCGATTTTTGAGGGCAAAAGCGCGATCGTTATGGACACGGGCGGGCTGGACAATTCGGACGAACTCTTTACGAGCGTGCGCAAGCAGGCGATCAGAGCGGCGCGAGAGGCTGACATTGTGCTGTTTTTGGCTGATGGGCAGCGGCTTGCCGACGACGAAGAGCGAAAAATCTTCTTTGAACTCCAAAAGATCAGCAAAGTCGTTGCGCTGGTTTTGAACAAACGAGACAACGGCAAAGAGGACGAGATTTTTTACGACTATCTCGGTTTTGGCGCAGAACATCTGTTTGAAATCTCCTGTGCTCACAAGCGCGGACTGGGCGCGTTAGAGGAGTTTGTCGCCGATCGACTTGAGAGCGCGGAGGAGGCGGCAAGCGCGGAGGAGGCAAGCGAGGGCGAGGCGATCAGAGTGGCGATCATCGGTCGTCCAAATGTTGGCAAAAGTGCGCTTCTAAACGCGCTTGTTGGCTTCGATCGCGCCATCGTTTCGCCAATCGCAGGAACGACGATCGATCCTGTCGATGAGGAGATCAGCGTTGCTGGACAACGGCTGATTTTCATCGACACCGCAGGCATTCGCAAGCGCAGTCGTATCGAAGGGATCGAGCGGTTTGCGTTTGAGCGCACCGAGAAAATGCTCCAAACCGCCGATGTCGCGCTGCTGGTTTTGGACGCAAGCGAGGATTTTTGCGAGCTTGACGAGCGGATCGCGGGGCTTGCCGACAAGCACAAAACCGCCGTGATCGTCGTTTTGAACAAACTCGATATTGCTCCCATTGACGCGCAGGAGCTAGAAAAGCTGGTGCGAAAACGGTTTATCTTTTTGAGCTTCGCGCCGATCATCACGCTCTCGGCGGAGACCAAAAAACGGGTCAATAAGCTCTTTGAACTCATTGGCAAAATCTACGAAAACTACTCGCAGCGCATACCCACAGGCGAACTCAACAAGATCGTCGAAGCCGCCACCGCGCGACACAAACTGCCCAGCGATCGCGGCAAGATCGTCAAGATCTTCTACGCCACGCAGTTTGAGACAAAACCGCCTAGAATTGCGCTCATCGCAAACCGTCCCGCAGCGATACACTTTAGCTATCTGCGCTATCTGACCAACCAGATTCGCGCGGCGGTAGAACTGGAGGGCGCGCCTCTGATACTAGAAAAAAAAGGGCGCAAAAGTACGAGCCACGAGACCGATCAAGATAGTGTTTAGTAAAATTGCTATAGATCGTAAGGAAAAGACAGATGAATGGCGCACTAGGCTTTTTTAGCAAAATAAGAACGCGCTTTGTATTTTCTTTCGCGGCTGTCGTACTATTTTTAACGGTCATTATCGTAACCATGCTCGTGCGCGACTACTACGCCATCATCACCAGCAGCGCCGAAGTGAGTATGTCGCGGCTTAGCGAGTCGATCTTCCAAACCCTATTTGTCAGTATGAACTACGGCGGTTCAATACAGGTGCACGAGGCGCTGGCGGAGGCAAAGACCAAGCAGCTTGTCGATCGCCTCGATCTACACATCGCCGAAGAGGTTGTCAGCCTTTTTCGTCCGAGCGATCGCTATACTGCGCCTGCCGACGAGGAGATTCAAGATGTGTTTTCAAGCGCGATCGAACGGTTTAGACCCGTAGCAAGCGAAAGCGGGCGCGGCATTCGCTACATCAAGCCGTTTGACGCAAAAGCGGAGTGTGTCGTCTGTCATACCAATGTCGAAATCGGCACGGTGCTTGGCGTAATGGACTTGACACTCTCGCTTGAGCAGTTTGACATCATCGCGCGCAGTTCGATCTACCGCGTTGTACTGTTTATTTTGCTGCTTGTCGGCACGAGCGGGATTATCCTAAACTCCATCTCAACGCGGCTTATCTTCACGCCGATCCAAGAGCTTATGAGCGCGACGCGCAAGCTTGCCAAAAACGCGGGCGAACCCAATGTGCGGCTAGTCGATCGCGGCGCAAACGAGTTTGGCTATGTGGCGCGAAACTTCAACATCTTCATCAACAAAGTCTATGACATCAACTCTCGGCTTGCAATAGAGGAGCAGAAAACCAAAGCGATCTTGGAGGGGCTTGAGGAGGAGGTTACGCGCCGAACCAAAGAGACGCAGGAGCTTAACCGCGAGCTAATGCGCTATATGGCGATCGTCGATGAGCATGTGATCACATCGCGCACAGACAAACGGGGGATTATCACCGATGTCAGTAGCGCGTTCTGCCACATCACGGAGCGGACAAAACTTGAACTCATCGGTCAGCCGCACAACATCGTGCGCCACCCCGATATGCCGCGCGAGATTTTTAGCGATATGTGGGAGACAATCAAAGCCGGCAGCACTTGGCGCGGGGAGATCAAAAACCGCACAAAAAGCGGCGGCTTCTACTGGGTTCGCACGGTTATTTCGCCGGTCTTTGACGAATCTCACTCGATCACCGGTTTTGTGGCGGTGCGCTACGACATTTCGCTGCAAAAAGAGCTGGAAAAGACGCTGCAAAAGCTCACAGAAGCAACGAAGCGATCGCACACGGACGCGCTGACGGGTATGATGAATCGTCTGCGGATCAACGAACTCTTGCAAATGGAGATCGATCGCATTGTCCGTTACGGCGGCGAACTCTGCGTGGCGCTGATGGATATCGACCACTTCAAACTCGTCAATGACACCTACGGACACCTCGTGGGCGATCGAGTGCTCATCACGCTTGCGAAAATCCTTATGCAGCGAGCGCGTAAAACCGATCTTGCGGGGCGTTGGGGCGGCGAGGAGTTTTTGATCGTGCTGACCAACACCGCGATCGAAGGCGCGATCAAAAAGCTTGATACCGTGCGAAAGCAGATCGAAACAGAGACATTTACGGGCGTTCCGCAGGTAACGGCGAGTTTTGGCGTGGCGAGCTATCAAGCGGGTGATACACTAGAAAGCCTTGTCGGACGCGCCGATGTTGCATTGTATTTTGCCAAAGAGAGCGGGCGAAACCGCGTCGAAGCGTCGCCCACGCAGGCGCAAAAGTTTATCGAAGTTGATCTAGAAAAAGGAGAATAGGTGATCGACCTAAAGGAGCTAACCAACGATTTTGAAACGATCAGCGCAAAACTACAACGAAAGCAGATCGACGAAACGCTACTAAGCAATCTGCGAACGCGGGTTGCGGAGGTCAAGAAACTTCGTATCGAACTCGAAGAGTCGCAAGCGTTGCAAAATCGCCTTAGCCGCGAGTTTGGGCAACTCAAATCAAACGGCGGCAATCTCTCGGCTCTACACATCAGCGTCAATGAAAACAAGGGCAAGATCGCGGCGCTAACCGATCTGCTGCGCGGCGCGGAAAACTCGCTTGAGCTTGACGCGCTGGGCGTGCCAAATCCGCCCGATGACGGCGTTCCAAGCGGCGCAAGCGAAGATGAAAATGTTGAGCTAAAGCGCGTTCTTACTCCGCGCGTTTTCGACTTCACCCCCAAAGCGCACTTTGAGCTTGGCGTGGAAAACGGCTGGCTCGATTTTGAACTAGCGGCGAAAGTCTCCGGCAGTCGATTCACGGTGATGAAAGGTTTTGCGCCGAAATTGGAGCGTGCGCTCATCGCCTATATGATCGACTTTAACGAATCGCGCGGATTTCACGAGGTGTGGCTGCCCGTGCTTGTCAGCCGCAAATCCCTAACCGCCACCGCGCAACTGCCGAAGTTTGAAGCCGATCTCTACCTCGCGGAAACGGGCGAACGAACCGATAACGATCTGTTTTTGACGCCGACTGCCGAAGTGCCGCTGGTCAATCTCTACTACGACGAGATTATCGCCGCCGAAGATCTGCCGATCAAGATGACCGCCCATACGCTCTGTTTTCGCAAAGAGGCGGGAAGCGCGGGCAGGGATACGCGCGGAATGATGCGCCAGCACCAGTTTGACAAGGTTGAGCTGGTTGCGCTCACAACGCCCGAAACAAGCGACGCGATGTTTGACGAAATGGTCAGTTGCGCCAGCGATCTGCTAACGAGCCTAGAACTGCCGCACCGCCACCTTGCGCTCTGTACGGGCGATCTCGGGTTTAGCGCGGCAAAGACGATCGACCTTGAGGTCTGGATTCCCAGCGAAGGGCGTTACCGCGAGATTAGCTCCATCAGCAATACGAGGGATTTTCAACCGCGCCGCGCCAAGATCCGCTACAAAGAGGGCAAAACCAACCGCCTAACTCACTCGCTTAACGGCTCAAGCCTCGCCGTTGGACGAACGCTACTCGCGATTATGGAAAACCACCAAAACGCTGATGGCACGATCGCAATTCCCAAAGTATTGGAAGCCTATATTTAATGGCTGACGAGTACGCCGCGCAAACGGAAGAGGAAGTCCATGTCCTAAAGCCCGACGACTCGCCCGATGGAATGGACGACGAGCCAAAGATCAAGAAGCCCGCCGCGCCCAAGTTTCAACCCGCACTAATCCAAAAAGCGATCAAAGAGCGGCTCGTCAAAGTAGAGACGATCGCCAAAAAACCGCCCGTCTGGATCACCGCGATCATCGTTTTGATCGTTGCGATCTTTGCCGTTTTGTTTGCGCTCTTTGGAGGCAAAACCGAACCCATTTACCAAAAAGCGCCGCTTACCGTTGTCGGCGCAGTCGAAGCCGCCCGAAACGAGAGCGATCTCATCAACGACAGTCTGCGCGTGAGCAATCTGGAGCGAATGATCGCAAAGGCGGCAATGCTCTACGCCGAAGGCAACACGGTGCAGGCGCTCGACATCTACGAGCAGGTTTCGATCTTTAGCGAGGTTTTGAGCCAGTACAACCTTGGCGTGGCGCGAATGCAAAAAGGCGAGTACGAGGCTGCGCTTGAGGCGTTTGACGCGCAGCTTGCCACCGACCCGCACAAAACCGCAGGCGCGATCAACGCCGCTGTCTGTGCGCTCAAGCTTGGACACGAAGAGCTAATGCGCCGCTACATCAAGATCGCCCGCGATCACATTCATCTTGAAATGACCGCGCCGCTCTATCCGTTCTACTACACGCTGATCAACTACTACGACAACAAGCCGTTTGGCACGCTTGCCGCCGCTGAAGTTATGACGATCGACTATCAAAACGAAAGCCGCAACCTTATCAGCTCCAAAATGCACCTGATCTTTGAAGACACAAAGGGGGCGATCGCGGCGCTGGAAAAGGTCGAAGATCCCAAAAACCTCCTCGCGCTGGGACTCATGTATGCCAAAATCGGCGACTACGATCGTGCAACCAACTATCTGCTCAATGCGATCTCAAGCAACATCGATCCCGCTAAGGCGCGGGCGGCGCTTGTACTGGTCTATCTCAAAAGCGGGTTTTTCAAGGAAGCTGCCAATGTGATCAACCTAATGGAGCGCGACAACCAAGACCCGCTGATCTATCCGATCCGCATTAAACTAAAAGATAGGCTTTTTGACATTGCGCTGACGCAGGAGTATTTCACCGAAAATAGCCTGATCAACGAAGAGGTATTTTTGCAGGTGTTTTTTACCCATGTGCCATATGTGATGATCGACCCCGACAGGAGCATTGCCGAGATCACAAAGGCGCAGTCGATTATGAGCCAGATCGAGCTTGACGAGGCGATAACGCTCTTGCAGTCGGGCGGCGCAATGGCAAACACGGGCGCAAAGATGAGCCTTGCTATCAAACTCGCGCACAACAACCGTCTTTTGCAGGCAAACGAGGCGCTTGCGGCGGCGCAGCGATTGTTCAAAAACAGCGACACGCTGGAGTACAACCTCGCGCTTTCGTTCGCGCAGCTTAGCGAGTTCGATCAGGCATTTACGCACTTTCGGCGCGCCTATATGCTCAATCGCGGCAACGCGCAGGCAGGCATTTATGCGCTGATGCTCGCACCTTCGGCAAATGTCAAAGATCAGCGGCTTTTGGAGGAGCTTATGCAGCGATATGGCGAAGGACGCACTGAAAAAGATCGCTTCTACACGGCGTTGCTTAGCTTTTACGACAGGAACTACCAGTCGACGGCGCAATGGCTTGAGCGCAAGGAGGGCGAAAACGACGAGACGCTGCATACGATCTTGGATCTCTTTGCCGCCGAACGGCTGGGGCAAAACGATGAGCTGATGATCGCCTCCAAAAAACTAGTCGATCGCTATCCAAAAGATCTGCTTTTTGAGATGATCGAACTATACGCGACAAATAAACGCAACACGATCAAATCGTTTGCCTTTAACGCGCAGGAGTTTATGCTCCGCCGCGACATCGATCTAACCTCGCTCAACTACGGCGCGCCTATTGTGCGCGACCTCTACATCAGACTTGCGGCAGTTACGGGCAACCTTGAGATGACGCGGCAACGGCTGATCGAGCAGCTTGCGATCGAGCAGGGCGAAGTGCGAACTATGATGCAGTCGCTGATGAAAATCAACATACTGCGCCAGAACTTTGAAGAGGCATACACGATAGGAAATGCGCTGATCGACGAATACGGTATGCGCGACAACGAGACGCTCATCTCAGTTGCGATCGCTTCAATCGGCGCGGGGCACAAGGAAAACGCGATCGCGCTTTTGCAGATCGCCAAAAACAACAATACGCAAAATCGTGAAGCCCGCTACGCGCTTGGGCTTTTGTATCAGGAGATCGGCAACGCTCGCGGCGCGGCGCTGGAGTACTCAATGATCGGCGCAGAACGCTACGAAAGCAGATACTTTGACTTCGAGATTCGTCCGGACGGCGACCCTGAACAACCCATCTTCGCGCAATAACCTCTCCACTTTGTCATTGCGTGCCTCCGCAATAACGCTTCCTTCGGAAGCTACTGCTACGCGCGACCCGCAATCCCGTGTTCCTGTCATTCTGAGGGAGTGCAACGACCGAAGAATCTGCGCATTTTGTCATTCTGAGGCTGCTTTTGAGCCGAAGAATCTGTATTTGCCTTTAGATTCTTCACCGACCCTCGCTATTACTCCGCTAGTCAACACGGCTCTGCCGCGTCTCTTTGCAACGAAGAGCCGTTGGCTCTGTTGCTTCCTCTGCGCTACGATCCGCAAAACCAATAATAAGGAGCAGCGATGAGGCAGACGAGAGGCTGGGCGGCGTATCACAAGCGGTTGGAGATGCGATCGGAAACAATACAAGCAAAACCCAAACAGCGGAAATGGTGGTTTGAAACCATTGTAATGCTTTCCGGTAATTTATCTGTTTGGATTGCAGGAAGCGGGATTATCGGGCAAATGCTAGAGAGCAAAAACGCACTCGGCGTCATATCGCTTGGGGCTTTGGGTATGATCATCACTATATTATTTGTAGTGATCGCGGAAAGGAGAGCAAAATGACAGGTGCATTAGCGGCATTCGCATTTATAGTAGCGATGCTGACATTCGCATATTTCTATTCGGCATACGAAGACAAGCAAGAAGCCAAGCGGCTCCGATAAAATCTCGTCCGATCCCTGTCATTCTGAGGAGCAGAGCGACGAAGAATCTCGTCCCCCTGTCATGTTGAGCGTTAGCGAAACATCTGTGTTGGATTCTTCACTCCGCCCGCAACCCCAATCCACCAAAAAACTTCCCAATCCTCCCCAAAACCCCCTCCACTTTCAGTTTCATTTAAGAATAAACGACTACCATACCCTATCTCACAAAGGAGGTCTCACATGAAGCGTTCAGCGTTTACGATGATCGAACTTATCTTCGTCATTGTTATTATGGGTATATTGGCGGCAGTTGCACTGCCTAGGTTTGCAGGCGTTCAAGACGATGCAATGATCGCAACGGAAAAATCAGGTATCGCGTCCATCCGCACCTCGATTCAGGCGATTCGTGGTCACGGTATCGTTCGATCCTCGCTCGATATCAATCAGTCGATCTTTGACGATGGTGGCAATCAGTACTTTGTATGGCTGAGAAAGCCAAAAAGTGGTCCAGAAGCTGAAAGCCCACTTTATGTGAGCAGATCAAACTATCCGAATGCATTGAGTACTGCTCCATTTACTGGTGTTAGCGGTGCTCAGCTCGTGCCACAACTTAATGGTGAGACGGGTTCTGATCCAAAATGGGGTATTTCCACTCTTGCTGTGGTTCTGGAACCGGGTGGTCGTGATGCATGGTTAGTGGGCGATCAAACTAATGTTGGTGCTACTACTGCGGCATCGGCTACTGTTGCTGATAACGGCTTGCTTTCGTATCTCAAAGGTCCTGCTACTCGTAATGTAAGCGATACTCAAGCAGAGTATTACGATCAAATGTGGTGGGTATACAACTCTTACGCTGGCACATTGACAGTTACGAAATAGTCTGTCATTCTGAGTGCATTCACTTTGTCATTCTGAACGAAGTGAAGAATCTCAATCCATCGTGAAGCCTAACCGCTTCACGCACCACCCGCGCCCCTTTTCGGAGCGCGGGTTTTTTATTCCCCCCTCCCGTCATGCTGAGCGCACCCTCTGTCATTCTGAGCGAAGCGAAGAATCTCAAGCCAAACACAGAGATACTTCGGCTACGCCTCAGTATGACAGGGATCGCCTTGTCATAGGGCGATTATTGTTTGATACAATCAAGATTATATGGGCAAGTATATAGGGGGATTAAATGAATGCTCTGATAACTACCGCAATGCGACAGGAGATACACGGCTTTGTCGACATTTTGCCCGATGCGAAACTGCCGACAATCAAATCTCTGTTGGAGATGTTGACAGACGATTGGACGCCGATTATCGAAACAAACTTGACCAAAGCCGAAAAAGAGTGTATTCGCAGGAGCAAAGCAAGGCAAAAAACACACCCTGAAGATTTTATAACGCTAGAAGCGTTGGAGGAGCAAATCTACGGCAAAAAGAGCGCGTAACTGTACATAAGGATCAAAAACAAACACAGATGTTTCGCTATCGCTCAACATAACAACGCGGCATGTCATTATGAGGAGTGAAGCGATGAAGAATCTCCGCCCAATTTGACTTCCAAAACAATTTTTGTATATAATCTCATCGCAATACGAATGCACGGTGTTCTCTTTCCATCTTTCACTGGATAGATGACGCAAGGCGGCTACCTTCGGGTACCGCCTTTTTTTTTAGGTGAGGCAGGGGTGTGGAGAGCGCCATTGAAAGGAGTGCGCCGTGTTCATTCGTCTTGTCTTGATTCTGCTAATAGTGTGCTTTATTCTCGTGATAGAGTTACACTAAAGGCGGCACAGCGGGGGAAGGGTGAAAGCTCCCCCGCCCATCAATCTCATTCCGAGTCAAAGCCCCACCTTGTCATTCTGGGGCTAATGGTCATTTTGTGGCGCTGGACTTAAACCAACACCAGCATTTAAGCCATTGAATTTTATGCTTTGTAGCGAATTATTGTGCAGAATGCAATATCTTTTAAGACAGCAAAAAATGATTTAATTATATTGTTTTTATGGTGTCATTTCTGGTGATTATAAGACGATGAAGTATGCCATTTAGCGCTCTGTCCATAAGCCCTGTTGTCTCGTTGATGTTCTTCTTGGAAACACTTTGCGCAGATAATCTATAAGCATATTTAGGACACTTTTAGCACTATATTCCAATGCCTTTGAAGCCATCAGAGCTTGCTTTTGTATAGACACCGCTTGAACATTTTTTGTCGCTTTTTATATGCCATTTAGCAAACCCTTTTGCTAAATTTATTGACAAACCCTCTGTACGAGATGGTTCGTGAGGCATTCCAGCGCCACAAAATGACCATTAGCCCCATTCTGAAGGAGCGAAGCGACTGAAGAATCTACGCTGTTGTTGAGATTCTTCACCGACTCTCGCTGTTACTCCGCAGTAACGCCCCGAGAAGGGGCTACTGCTCCGCGCGAGGGATTGTTCAGAATGACAATGCAACCCTTGTCATGTTGAGCCGAAGCCCTGAACGACAGTGAAGGGTCTGCGAAACGGCTGTGTTCGCCTTTAGATTTTTCGTCCGACCTTCGCTACTGCCGCGAGGGATTGCTCAGAATGACAAGGTGGTGGCGTTCGGAATGGCGCTCCGTGCGCCGCGCCGCTCAAAGACTGGCGGTGTTCAGCGGCTTCTGCTGGAAAACTTGCGAATGTTTTTCATAGTGCCTGCGTAATAAAAAGCGCGCAGTTATACAAGTTTGCTTCTTTTTCCTGCTTTAATCTTCATTTAAGTTGTTTTTGCTAACATAACCCATCTTTTTCAAAGGAGAGTCAAATGGCTTCACTTCCGCAGGCAGTCTCGCTTAATCCTTTCGCTGAGTTACACGCTCCGAAAGCGATCGTCGCCCTCTACTATTTAGGGCTTTTGGGAACGGTAGTAGGTTCACTAGGATTGGCAGGCTCAGGCTTGTACACGCTTACCTTTACAGGTACATACCCTTTTGCGTTCCCTTTGGCGATTTTCCAAATCGTAACCGCAGGCGGGGCACTCGTTACCGGACTTATTTCAGTCAGGGTTGCGTCTGAATTTGCCTTCCTATTGTTTAAGATCGTTAGCTCACACGCTGACGCTAAATAAACAGCGATCTTTCATAGTCCGCCAAAACTGTCCAAACTTCAAAGGATAAGGATTAGGCGGGCGCAAAGCGTTACGACACATAGGCGAGTGTGAATATATTCGTGATTAGTTTGTGTTGTAGCGCTCTTGATTAAGAATTGTGTTTTACCAGCATTACTCGTTGTGTATCCGCATACACAATAATATGCTCAGTTCCATGTTGGTCGCAGACGAATCGGTCGCCACAATATCAACGAATTTCTTTTGCTTTGCACCCAAGCCAAGATCGCATTAGCTTGTCCAAGTCCTTGATCGCCTGCCTTGAAAGCACGACTTTATACACCAAAATTCACCTCGCCGCGTCTATTCCGTCCTCGATTGACTCAGCAGCCGCATCACGAATCGACCGCTTGATTTGTGGAATGAATTGCAGACATAGGTCTACCCCCCAAAACACAACGCTCAAATCCTCAACAAAGCTAGTCTATTACAGTATTTGTTAGGGGTATTTTGAAATGAATGCCAAGAAAAGTGTCTCATTTGCAGGTCATTCTGAGGCTGCTTCTCAGCCGAAGAACCTCACCTTTGTCATACTGGGCATTAGCGCAGTATCTATGTTTGCCTTTAGATTCTTCATCGCTCTGCTCCCCAGAATGACAAGGTGATGAGATTCGCAAAATCCCAAGCGAGCGGCGGCGAAAAGGCGAGATCGCCGCTCGCTACTTTGCGAAAAACTTGATGTCGATCGGCGATTTGAAACCGACAAGCGTTTCGCGGGCGAGATAGCCTGCGCCGCTGATCGTCAGCTCGTTGCCAACGAGTGTGAGCGTGAGCTTGGGACAGGTTTTGGACGCACCCAGAGTTTTGGTTAGGTAGAGGATCGTGCCCAGCGCGCGAATCTCCTTTGCACTCGGCAGCAGCGCGGCGTAGTTTTCATTCGGCGGCTGTTGCAACCGCCTCTTTTCCGACGAGGCGACAAGCTCGGCAATAAGCAGCCGTTCGGTGTGGTTAAAACCATACGCCAGCGCGTTTAATACCAGCGTTGCGCCCGTGCTCTGCTGATGATACGGATCGACTCTCTCGCCGATCGTCAGCAGTTTCGCGGCGGTGATCAGCGCCATTCGGTGGCGTTCGTCCAATCCAAGCGGCTCTCGCATAGCGTCAAAAAACTGCGCGGCACAGTGCGCGTTCCAGTGGATCTGCTTGGGTTTCATTGCAAAGCGGTCTAAAAGGCAGATAACGCTCGGCTGCGCCCCCTTTGGCAACGAGTCGTTTTCGTTGCGCAAGAGATCGGTGAGAAACGCCCCTTCGCGCACGCCGACGCCGCTTGTGATCGCCTGCTTTGCGCCGATTTTTGCCGCAACGGAAGCGAAGATGAGCACGCCTTCGCGGATCACATCGAGGCGATCGTTTTTGAAGCCCATTTTGCTTAGCTCCGCGTCGCTTGATCGCACGATCTTCTCCAGCGATCCGATCGCAAAACGAAAGCCGTGTAGCGCGTCAAACTGATAGCCGCTCTCGCGCATAATCACGGTCGCTAGGGCGCGAAGCGTGCCGCCGATACCGATGATCAGCGAGTTTGCAAACTCCTCGCCCAGCGCTTCGAGGCGGCTTTGGATAAACCGTTTCGCGCCGTCAATGTTCATCTCGCCGTCGAAAAACAGCTCTTTTAGCCGCACCGTTCCCAAGTCAAACGAGACACAGGATGCGATCTTGCCCTCGCTAATGAGCGCAAGTTCGGTCGATCCGCCGCCAATGTCGATCGTAACGCCGTTTCGCACTCCAAGCAGATTTGCCGCCGCAACGCCGCCTAAACGCGCCTCCTCTTTGCCGTCAATGACGCGGATTTGCAGCCCGCTAACTGCGCGCACGCGGCGCAGGAAGTCGGCTTTGTTGGGCGCGTCGCGCACCGCCGATGTTGCCACCACAAGCACCTTGCGCGCATCGTAGCCTTTGGCAATGTGAGCAAACTCACTTAACGCCTGTTCGCTCCGCCTCATCGCCGCCTCTTGCAAAACGCCGCCGTTTTTGTAGGCGTTTTCGCTGATTCGCGCACGGGATTTGACCTCGCGCAAAAGGTGAAAACCCAGACGGCTAGTGCGCTCAAACACAGCCATTCGCACGGAGTTTGAGCCGATGTCGATGACTGCGGTGATCTTTGCCACTACTCCTCTTCCCGCAGGTTTTCATATTTGAGCGTCAGCTCCTCTGCGCTCTCAACATTGTCCGGGTCGGGCGCAATGCAATCGACGGGACAGACCGCCACGCAAGCGGGTTCATCGTAGCAGCCGACGCACTCCGTGCAGCGATCGGGGTCAATGACATAGGTTGGATCGCCTTCGTCGATCGCTCCGTTTGGGCATTCGTCGATGCAGGCATCACACGCGATACACTCGTCGGAAATGAGTAGAGACATTGTTGCTTCCTTGTGAGGGTTATAAAGCCGCGTTTTTACCATAGCTTGCTTAAGCTTGCGATCGGAGGCTACTTCCCAGCCGAAGAATCTCTATTCTTGTCATACTGAGGCGAAGCCGAAGTATTTGTATTTGTTTTTAGATTCTTCACATCGCCCAGAATGACACGATCGCGCCACTAATCGTCAATCTTGTGGTTATCGCCCAACCATTTCAGCACTTTGCAATTGCCCAGATCACACGCCTTGCGAGCGTCCTTTGTCGCCTTTTTATAATTGTACA
This sequence comes from Campylobacterota bacterium, assembly GCA_025997415.1. GTDB lineage: Bacteria > Campylobacterota > Campylobacteria > Campylobacterales > SZUA-545 > JAIRKM01. The sequence continues at coordinate 4,548 of BNUO01000037.1, read as the reverse complement.
GTTTGCCATACGAATTGCCGCGATTGTTATAAGCATCTGCATGATTTGGATCGATCTTGATCGCTTGCGTATAGTCCGCGATTGCCTTCTTGTAATCGGCAAGTTCGAAATACGAATTGCCGCGATTATAATAAGCCTTTGCATCGTTTGGATCGATCTTGATCGCCTGTGTAGATTGCTTGACTGCCTCCTCGCCGCGATTTGCAGCCACCATACCATCACCGTATGCGTCCGCAAATGCAAAAACTGCGAACGCTAACAAAACAAGAATAGCCTTCATTGCCGCTCCTTTGTAAAAGTTGGCTCAATACTACTGATTGATCGCTTAAATTGCGTAGAAAAGCCAATTCGTACGCATACTGTCATGTTGAGCGAAGCGAAACATCTGTGTTTGCTTTGAGATTCTTCACTTCGTTCAGAATGACAAACGCTCTGTCATTCTGAAGGAGCGCGGAGCAGTAGCAACCTCCGGAAGCGTTACTGCGGAGAGCGACTGAAGAATCTAAAAACAAATACAGAGATCTTTCGCATACGCCTTTGGCGTATGCGACCATTCTTTCTTGCGCAGGCAAGAAACACGGGTTCCCTACAAAGTCGCAGACTTTGTAGGGTGTGAATGTAGGCAAAGAAACCGCCACGCGGTTGCACTGTCCTAACGGATACCCTTGCATTTTGCTTTGTCTTCGGGACGCTTCGACTTTGGGGATCTCGCGTCTTATCCTTGACAAAGCAAAATGCTTCGGCAGCGCAAAGCGTGGGAATAGGGATTGCGGCTTTCGCCGCAATGACATTCGTGCGCGATCTGCTTTTTGCCGTTAATCGCGCTGGGATTTTGCGCATTAGTGGCGCTGATAAAGTTTCGCCGTTTTGTCGTGCAAAATGAGCAGCGTTTCGTATTTATCCTTGCGCCCGCCATACGCCGCCGTGTCCATTCCGGGTGCGCCGATCGGCATTCCGGGCACGGCAAGACCGATCGCATCAGGCGCTTCGCTCAAAAACCGCACAATGTCGGCGGCTGGGATATGCCCCTCAAACAGCCAGCTTACCCCCACGCCGATCGTGATCTTCGCCGTGTGGCACGAAGCGTATTTTTCGGGCATTCCAAGCTGCTTGCGAGCCGCGTCAATATCATCGACTTCGTGTATTTTTACGACAAATCCTGCTTTTTCAAGGTGGGCGATCCAGTCGCCGCAGCAGCCGCAATACGGCGATTTGTAGACATCTACTCCAGGCATTGGCTCCCTCGCGTCAAGCTGCGTTGTGAAGATTTGCGCCGCGAACACAAGCGCGATCGTGATTAACTTTGCGTGTTTCATCTCTCGTTCCTTTTTTTATTGTTCTCTGTCTCTCCCCGCCAAACGCGGGGGGAGGGGTTGTCAATGACCTGAATGCGGCGAAACCACTTGCGAAGGCAAAGGCGTTTGTATTTCGCTATGTACCTCTCCATGCGTTGCCGCGCCGTCGTAGCCGAAGATCGTAGGATCGGTCATACCCGCGATCATCGCAAGGTGTCCCAAAACCAAAAACGCGGCGATATATGAAACATGCCAGCCGAGCTTTTTCTCATCGCTTAATTTGCGCTGAATCAGCCCCAAATCTTGTAGCGCGACCAAGATCAGCGGCACACCGCTCAAAAGATAGACGAGGACGGCGAAAACATCGATAAATGTGCGCCATTCGCCGCCCGCCGTGATCGGCACGACCGCATTGGGCAGCAGGTAGAGAATGATCGCGGCAAAAACAACGCCTGAGGCGATGCCCGCGATGCGATTTATCGTGCGGACGCGCCCGCTGAACTTGCGGCGGTAGAGCAGATAAAGCTCCGTAATCGCGATCGTCTCCGCCAAAATCACAGGCAGCGCCATAAACATCAGCAAATTCCACGGCTGATTTGCCGCCAAAAGCTCCATATAGTGGGTCATAACCATTTTTACTCCTTTAATTTAAGCGCGATTTTATAAAACTAGGACGGCAAAATCGCATAAGCCGCGTGGATTAGGAGTTTGCCCACGGGGGGCGGTATATTTTGGTGGGTTTGCCGATGGCGATCGGAGCGGCGGAAAAATCGATCGCGCGGGAGTGGGCGATCGCCTCGCTGTGCGGCTCAGACGGTAGAACAGCGCCGACGCTCGCGCAGCACGCGCAACTGATCGCGCTCGGATCGGGCGTTTGTGCGGTTTCGCGGCAGTGGCTGGCTGAATTGTTTGCGCTTGCTTCGATCGCGCTTGTTTTAACCGTGCTTGCTTCGATCGCGCTCTGGCAGTGTTCGCGTTTTGCGTGATCTGCGTGATCGAAGGCGGCATTTGCGCCAAAAAGCGATGCGCATAAGGCGATCAACAATAGAAAGATAAATTTTCCGCTTTGCATTGAGGCGATCATACTCTTGGTTTCATAAAGTTTGCGTGAATTTCCGCGCGAATTTCTAATTTTCTCCGATCGTGCAGCGCACCATATTTATATTGTCGAATTTGGATTGGATTATCTGCAATAGTTTTTGATCGCTTAGCGGTAAAAAGGCTAAAACCCGCTACTCCCCAAGCAGTCGAATTAGCAGTAGTATGAGATCTTGCTTGATGATGGGTTTGCTTAGATAGTCGTCGAAGCCGCTGGAGATAAATTGTTCGCGATCGCCCTTGACTGCATTGGCGGTGAGCGCTGCGATCGGCGTTCGTTTGCCCACCCCGATACTACACTCTTCAAATTCGCGTATCGCTTTAAGCGCTTGCGATCCGCTCATTACAGGCATATTTTCGTCCAGCAGCACGGCGTGAAACTGCTCGCCGCTAGTAAATTGCTCCACCGCCTGTTTGCCATCATCGACGATCGTAACGCTAAAGCCCAGTCGCTCCAGCAGTAGCCTGATAAGTAGTTGATTGTCCGCCTGATCTTCGGCGACTAAAATCTTGCGGCGGTTGCCGTTAAACTGCATGGTTTCAGAGGCAGTTTCACCCCCCCCCCCCCCCCCATCGTGTCCGATCTTGCAAAGCGTGGCGGGCAGGGTGAGCGAAAAGATCGAACCGCTGCCTGCAACGCTTTGGGCGCTTAGTATTCCGCCCAGCAAGCGGGCGAGATTCATTGAGATCGACAGCCCCAGACCCGTGCCTCCGCGCCGTGCGGCATCGCTATCTAGCACCTGCGTAAATTCGTCAAAAACCTTCTCCAGCCACTCCTGCGAAATGCCGATTCCCTCGTCTTGTACCGCAAACTCGATCGTCCCTTCCGCCTCGTGATAGAGAGCGCGCAAAACGATCGTCTTGTCGTTTGGCGTGAATTTGACAGCGTTTGAAAGCAGGTTTGAGAGGATCTGCCGAACCAGCATATTGTCGGTGATAATACACTCAGGAAACCGCTCGTCCCACTCCTCGCTTAGCGTAATGTTTTTCGACGCAGCGTTTGTGATAAAAAGCTCGACTGTTCCCGAAATATCCTTTTGCAAAACGCTCGGCTGCATATCGACTTTCATCTTGCCGCTTTTGATCTTCGCAAAATCTAAAACATCGTTGATCGTCTCCAGAAGCATCCAGCCGTTGTTGTAGATCGTATCGAGGTAGCGGATGTGTTCTGGCTCTTTGATCTCTTCAAGCAGCAGCTCCGCAAAGCCCAAAATCGCATTCAGCGGCGTTCTGATCTCGTGGCTCATCGTGGCGAGAAATGTGTCCTTAGCCGACTGCGCTTCTTTGGCAGATACAAGGGCGTTTTGGAGGGCATTGAACATCGTGTTAAAGTTGTGCTCAAGCGTCGCAAGCTCGTCAGCGCCCTGTATGCTCAAGCGTTCGTCATAATTGCCTTGAGCGACCTTTGCACTCTTCTGCACGAGTTTGGACAAACCGCGACTCAGGCAGAGCGAGAGCGAGGTCAAGGCGATGAGCAGCGCGACAATGCCTACGGCGGCGATCGCGCCATCTTGTATGATGAGCTTTTTTTGAATATCCGTCGCATACGAGGTTTGAAGGGCAAGATAGAGATAGCCGTAGGTCGTTGCTCCAAGTTGCACGGGCAGCATCGTCGTTCTTACTTCGCCTAGCGTTGCGTTCTCGTTGATCGTGGGAATCCCGTCCTCTACCGATCTGCCCGAAGCTGCCAAAATGCGCCCGTTTGGATCGGTAACAACCATAAAAACAGTCTCAGGCGCGTCCCAAGCGGCGAGCATATCTTGAATCTTTGCGCCATCGCCGATCGCCAGAGCGGGTTGCAAGGCGGGAGCGTATGCGCGTGCGAGTATTGAGATCTGCTCTTGGTAACGCGCTTCCAATAGTTCATCGATGAGGCGCACAGAGTTGTAGGTAACGGCAACCAGCGCGGCGATCGACAAAAACAGCGCCAGAGCGATGATTTTATTTTTCAGCGGTTGCAGAAAAAGTCCAGTCATAGACAAAAACCTTCTCAAGACGGGGGGGGGGGGGGGGGGGGGGGAAAGGGGGGGTTCTTAAAAACCTCTCTCACAAACCGATTTTTTTTGGTGGGAACATAATAAAAAATTCGAAAGCCCCCTCCTTCAAACCCCAATCCATTTCAATTCTTTTTTCCCCTTTTGTCTTGAAAAAAAAA
>BNUO01000036.1 GCA_025997415.1 Campylobacterota bacterium | reverse complement strand
TTGAGGCGGTTTCCACGCCCGCAACTCCCTCTTCGCCGCTGCTTGCAAACGCAAAGGTTACGCCATCGCGCGAGGTTTTGGCTCTTGGCGGTTCAAACTCGCTGACGATCAGGTGTGGCATTAGCGTATGCGGCGTTGATCTGCCAACAACCAAACGAAGCGTCGTCGATCGACTGCGCCTAAACTGGGAATCGTCTTTCAAGACTACCGCCTCATCGACGAATGGACAATTGAACGAAACATCGCCGCCGCTTAGCTCTTGGGGCATACGACTTTTGCGATGTGCGAGGCGAACATGTTTGAGGAGTTTTTCTACCTGTTCTCGAATGCGTTTCTGGTCGTAGCCTGCGATCAAAAGTGGCAGGGCGATGTTTCGTTCAATTGTCCATTCGTCGATGAGGCGGTAGTCTTGAAAGACGATTCCCAGTTTTCGGCGCAGTCGATCGACGACGCTTCGTTTGGTTGTTGGCAGATCAACGCCGCATACGCTAAGCGCTCCGTAGCTCGGATCGATCGCGCCGTAAATGGCTTTGATGAGCGTACTTTTTCCGCTTCCGCTGGGACCTGTGATGAAGATTAGATCGCCTTCGTAGATTGTGAAGTTGATCTCTTTTAATATGACTTCGTTGCTCTCGTAAGCAAGGGTAAGCTGATTTGCCGTAACAAGTTTGTTACTCATAGAGCGCCTTTAATAACGCAAGATGTGCCGCATAGTTTTGTCTAGTCTCCAGCGGATCGAACGGATAGTAGTTTGGACGGTCATTTTCGATCAAAATATAGGTTGTACAAGGCATATTGACCGCGCCAAAAATTAGTTGCAAAAAAGCTCCGCCTCCATTTAGCAGCCACGAATCAGCAGTTCTTAGTAAAAACTCATCGGTTTTGAGTAGTAGCCCCCCCAATTTTTCCAGCGCTTTTCGCGGTGAAATTGTACGATCAAACGAAAAATTGAATTTAGTATTTCGCGCGGACGAGCCGACAGGAAATCTCGACGACTACTCAACTTCGCTGGTTTTGGAGCTATTTTTAGCAGTCAATCAACTTGGAAAAAGTGTTGTTATTGTAACCCACCGAATGCCAAATAATCTATCCGTTCGTTATCGAAGATTCCATATTGATGAAGGAAGACTTAGTGAACTCGCTTAAAAATCATCTTTCTCTGATTATCGCTCTAACGACGCTTTTGATGAGCCTGCAAGCGTTTCTTTCTATTACCGCGATGATCAAGAAATATGAAGTTAGTTTAAGCGACGATTATGCGATCGTAATTCTCGCAAAAGATCGACTGGGATTTGATGGAATTAAACGATTTATTCCATATGCCGATAGCCTAGAATCGATCGATACCGCTGTCGTTTTTAACGAAGTGAAAGAGACTTTAAGCGAAAGTAATTTAGCCTATCTTAAAAACGCTATGCCGTTTTTTTATCGCCTTAAACTAAATCGTTATCCATCGATTGATGATCGTGTTTTGATCGAAAAAGAGCTATCCAAGATCGATTCTGTTGTGCGGGTAGAAACATTTGCAAAAACAGAAAACAAAATATATAAACTGCTACTGCTCAACAAAACTATTCTGATGGTTTTTGCGGTTTTAATGTTTTTTGTCGGCATACTGCTGATCGTGCGGCAGATGGAGGTTTGGCGTTTTGAACACTCAAGACGCATTACAATTATGGCGATTTTTGGCGCACCGCTCTGGCTTAGAAGTGCCGTCTTGTTTCGACTATCATTTATTGATTCGATGATTAGCGTACTGATTGTCGGGGGTTTATTTTATTATGTTTCCGCCGATTCTACATTTGCCTCCTTGCTAACCGATATTGGGCTTTCTGAGGTACAATACGATCCGATTTTCTCAACGCTTTTGTTGCTGGGATTATCGCTGTTTGTGTCGCTTTCCAGCGCCCTGTATGTGATCTTTAATGCGGAAGAACAAAATGAATAGATTATTTAGCGCAATCTTGCTTTTAGCTTTAGTTAATGCCGTTATGCTTGCCAAAAGTTTAGATGAAATTGAAGCCGAGATCGCCACAACAGAAAAAAATCTCGTCAAGCGGCAGAATGATGAAGGAAGTTTGCAAAAGCAGGTCGATCTACTTTCAAGAGAGATCGGCTCTGCCAATTCACAGATCTTAGAGATCGATAGACTACTAAAAGCCAATCAAAATGAAATCGCCAAACTAACGCAAGTTGTTGAAGCGCAAAAGAGCGAATACACCGCACTTGGCAAGGAGCGCGATCTGCTGCTCTACGAAAAAGAGGCGATCGAAAGAAAACTTGCCGATCTGCTGGCAATCCACACGGCGCAGAGTTTAGTTTTGAGCAGAAATGAAGCGATTAGCGAGGAGGACATTATCAAAGAGTCGCTTTTTTTTATGACCCGCGATCGCGTTAAACTTGAGAGCGAAAAACTGAAATCCACTTACAGCGAAAAGATGCTGACCATTCGCAAACTTGAAACCAAAATCGGCGATCAGCAACGCAATATCGATCGCCTCAAAAACACGCAAAATCACCAGCAACAAATGCGTGAAGAGCAGGCAAAACTCATCGGCAGTCTCGACAAACGAAAAGTCAATTATCTAAGCGAATTAAACCGTTTAATCGATCAGAAAAATCGCGAAAGACAGCTTCTTGCCGATCTGCGGATTGTACATCAAAAAACGGTCGATCAGATGAAACAAGCCCATGTCAATAGTTCCGACATTGCAAGCGGAACGCAGATCGCCGTTAAACAGTACGGCACATCGTATCAGAGCGCAAGTAATAGCAGTTATAAGGGCAAAAAAGTTAAAGCTCCGCTGGATAGTACTCCGATCGCTGTTACAAAAGAGTTTGGACCCTACACCGATCCTGTTTATAACATCAAAATCCACAATGATTCCGTTACGCTAAAACCAGAAGGAAGCGACGCACTCGTGCGAACGGTCTTGCCCGGCAAGGTGGTTTTCGCCGATAATCTTAAAATGCTCGGCAAGGTTGTTATCGTTGAACATCAAGGCAATATCCACACGATCTATCGCAATTTAGAGAGCATTTCGCCAAACATTAAAGTCGATCGATCATTAAAAGAGAGAGAATCAATCGGTCGCATTAACAGCGAATTGGTTTTTGAAGTTACAAAAGATGGTTTGCCGATCAATCCTCTGCAACTGATCTCAATCTGATCCCCAGCGACGATATAGACTATTTTCAATTCCCAAAAGATCGAACCATTTTCCGATCACAAACTTTTCCATATCTTCCAGCGTTTCTGGTTTTGCGTAGTACCCGATCACGGGCGGCGCGATGATGACGCCAATTTGCGACAATTTAAGCATATTTTCTAACGCGATCGGATCAAATGGCAATTCACGCGGCGCAATCAAAAGTTTTCGTCTCTCCTTGATCATCACGGAGGCGGCGCGGGTAATGAGATTGTCCGCAATTCCGCACGCGATTTTAGCGAGCGTATTAACGCTGCATGGCGCTAAAAGCATCGCATTAACGCCAAATGATCCGCTTGCGGGTGGCGCGGAAATATCCGCATTGTCAAACACGGCGCTCTCTTCCTTTTGATAGGCAATTTTTGCGTGATCGCTGACGATCAAAAACTTTGTATGTGCCCCCGGTAATAGTTCATATGCTTTCAAACCAATCTTCGCGCCGCTCGCGCCACTAATTGCAAACAAAACTTTCATAACCTCTTTCCTTTAATGATCTATTTTTCAGTCGATAACCGCTAAATCTTTGCCCGTAATCCGCACCCAAAACTTCTTACCGCTATCATCTTTCACCTCGATCCGCTCACCAATCTGTGCCGTTTTCTGCGCAATAGCCCAAAACGATAGCTTCACTCCGTTTGAAACAACTTCTACACGGATTTTCTGGTTTTTCTCGACATCGGGCAGTAGTTTAACTTTCGTCTGTGTGATCACCTCGCCTTTTTGCATTCTCGCTTTTGCCATTACTTTTTCAAGTAGTGTTTGGTCGATCGGCACAGATGAAAACTGATCGAATGCTAAAAGCGTCTCTTCTGTATTTTCCTGCGAGAGTAGTGCGCCGCTTGGAATTAACCTTGACGCTCTTAGTACTCGCGTAACTGCATCGATCTCATAACTAAAAAAAAGTCGTTTTACTCGCGTATTTTCATCGCCAAACCAGACGACAAATGTGCCTTTACTGCGCTTTAATGCATTTTGCGAAATATCGATCTGCGCGATCTCAAGATGTGAAATATCGGTAAATGATAATGGACGAACTGCTATGTGATTGATCTGCATTTTTGGATAGACTTCTAAAAACTTCTCTATGACCATTTTTTCTATAAGATCAATATCGACCGTGTCGGCAAAATAAAATGAAATAATCGGCGCACCGGCATCGACGATCACACCGTGAGTTGCAAATATTCGTTTGAGTTTAGCAATAGGATATTGAACGCCGCCGCGCCCATCAAAACGATCAATCACAAAATCATTTTTTGCGTCAATTTGAATGATATGCGAAGCGCGAATTTCATCGCCGCTGATGAGATAACTCTCTTCTAATATGTATGTCTGTGCGCCAATCGTAGCCGCACAAAGGGCAAGAAATAGAATCAATAACTTTTTCACCCGCGTACTGTACCGAATTTTGTGGTTGGATTGTGAAACGCGATCGGCAACGCAGGCATTGCGACATTGACGGCGGCGTATAAAGCATACAAGCTGGGCAGGAACAGCGTTTGTTCCGCTGTCATTCTGAGGCGAAGCCGAAGAATCTCAAGACAAACGCAGATTCTTCAGTCGCTGCGCTCCTTCAGAATGACAGAGAATGTCATTCTTAAGTGAAGCTTAATAATCTCATCAAGTCATACGCCTGCTTGTTAGCAAGTTTCAGCTGACTTAAAATAGGATTTCGGGTTTTGACAAAACCACCCCAAAAAGGAGTTTCAAATGAGTATGAGCGGACGAAGTTCTTCTCTCTCTCTCTCTCTCTCTCTCTCTCGGTGCGCTACTATTAGCGCTTTTTAGCCTTAGCGGTTGCACACGGCTTACTACCGTTACGCTACCAGACGGCTCTTCGGCAGGTTTTTACGAAAATGCGTATAACGATCATTCAAAAGATAAAGGTAAGTTTATTACGCTAAATAGTATCGGTCCAACTAAGATTGCGGCATATACGGTGACAAGCCGAGCCTATAGGTGTATAGGTGTTGCTTTTAGCGGCGGTGAGTATAAAGGTACAAAAATTGCATATATAGATCCAAGCGATATGATGATTACGGCTACACGTAGCGTTGAGCTCAATAACATGGGACGCAAGACTCTTGCGACCGCATCTCACACCCAATTAAAACCCGTTGATGGTTTACATTACTGCGGAGTCGTTGGGGCTGAACCTTATATGGGCGAGTCACTTATTACAATAACTGCCACTGTTAAAAATACCACGCCTCTTTTTTCCGAGAAAATTTTGGTTTATCCTTTATTTTATGTAACACAATATGTCGGCAATCATGATATGGACAGGACTGAAACTAATGATGGAGCTTCACGAGAGTCCAGAGCGGCGGCGTATCAGGTAATAGGTATTACAGGTATGCCAACGCTTGCAGAGGTTGAGGCGGAGCGAGCACGATTGGCGCAAGTAGCGGAGGAAGCAGCAAAGCAAGCGGCTTTGGAAAAAGAGGAGCGAGAAAAAGCGTGGCTGGCAGGCGCTCCAGAGCGTGAAAGGCTTGCGAAAGAAGCAGAAATCGAGCGGCAAAAACAGGCAAAAATCGCAGAACAAGAGCGGATCAAAGCAGAAAAAGCAAAGGCAGACGCAGAGGCAAAACGCAAAGCGGCAGAAGCGCAAGCAAGAGCGGCGGAGAGGGCAAGAGTTGCCAAACAGAGCGAAAACTATCAAGTTGGGTACGGATACGCTCGTTCTGGCGGTTGGGAAACGGCGGGCAATAACTGCGAAACATATGCGCAAAATATGTCCATTGCCGGCAAAGGTAAATATGCAGCAACAAAAGACGAGTGCGTACAGGGAGCTTCTGACGGAAAGGCAGTTTTATTTAAGGAAATCGGATTGGGTAATTGGTAAGTTCGTACGATCGCAGATTGGTCATTCCCGCGAAAGCGGGAGTTGATCTCCGCATTTGCCATGATTAGAGACAAGCCGAAGAATCTAAAGGCAAACGCAGATACTTCGGCTTCGCCTCAGTATGACAGGGATTGCATTGTCATTCTGAGGAGCGGAGCGACGAAGAATCTAAAAGCAAACACAGATGTTTCGCCCGACCCTCGCTACTACCGCGAGGGATTGCTCAACATGACAGAGGAGGCGAGATTCTTCGGCTTCGCCCCAGAATGACAGAGGATTCAGATTGCGGATCAAGTCCGCAATGACAGAAGGATGAGATTCTTCGGCTTCGCCTCAGAATGACAGAAACTTCGCTCCATTATCGTAAAAGTGTGTTCCATTATCGTAAAGAAGGCGCGAATCTATATACTTCCTTCAATGAAACAGGTGATTATTGGAAACGATCATGCGGCTGTGGCGATGAAGCAGGCGGCGGTAGAGTATCTAACAGGCAGGGGCTTTGGCGTCATTGACGCGGGTTGCGGCGATCAGGCGCGGGTCGATTACCCCGACTATGCGCAAAAGGTTGCCGAGTTTGTACAACAGCATAACGGCGCTTTTGGAGTGCTTATCTGCGGAAGCGGGATCGGAATGAGCATAGTTGCCAACAAGTTTGACGGCATTCGTGCCGCGCTCTGCCACGACGCTTATACGGCGGCAATGGCTAGGCGGCACAACGACGCAAATGTACTCTGTTTTGGAGCGCGGATCGTGGGTTTGGGCGTGATGGAGTCGATTCTCGAAGCGTGGATTGGCGGCAGTTTTGAGGGCGGACGACACGGCGATCGCGTAGCAAAAATCGGACAGATTGAAGCGGGTCGATCGTGATATTTTTTGAGTGGATCTTTCTAACGATCGTACTGGTTACGGGCGGATTTCTCTTTTTCAAGACATTTTTCTACAAAAACCTGATGGAAAAAGAGCACAAAAGCAATATGATTTTGAAAGAGACGCTCAAAGAGGCGGAGATACTTATACGCAAATATCAGCTTCAACTTCAGCGCAGTTTGGGCAACACCGACATACTTAACGAGGAGATGAACCGCCTGCGAAACGATGTCAAGGCGTTCAAAGCCCGCAACGCGCAGTATCGGATCGAAAATGAACGAATTCGACACAAGATCAAAGACCTTGAAAGCAAGATCGAGGCTCTACTATAAACAAAGGAGAAAAAATGCCGTTAAGCGCTGCCGATCGCGACTATCTGCTCAAAAGCATTCGCAATGTACCCGACTTTCCAAAACCGGGTATTCAGTTCAAAGACATTACCACGCTAGTTGGTGATCCAAAGGCGTTTGGGCTGACCATTTTGCATTTCGCAGAGCGTTACGCAGATGAGAAGATCGACTTTGTCGTTGGCGCTGAATCGCGCGGCTTTATCGTGGGCGCACCGCTGGCGATCGCGCTTGGCGTGGGTTTTGTGCCGATTCGCAAACCGGGCAAGCTGCCATTTACAACGGTAAGCGAAAAGTACGCGCTCGAATATGGCTTTGATGAAGTACAGATGCACATTGACGCTTTTTGCGGCAAACAAAACGCGCGAGTTCTATTTGTCGACGATCTGATCGCCACAGGCGGCACGGCGGCAGCGTCGATCGACTTGATACAAAAAGTTGGCGCGAAGTGCGTAGAGGCGTGCTTTGTGGTCAATCTCTTTGCGCTTGGCGGCGCGGAGAAGATCAAAAAACTAACCAATTTTTACACGATTTTAGATGTCGATGGCGACTAATGTACATTCCTAAACCGTCTCAAAACGATCCCGATTCGCGCGGGCATTTTGGCATTTTCGGCGGGCGATTTGTCCCTGAAACGCTCTTTCCGCTTCTGCTGGAGCTTGAAAAGGAGTACAACGCGGTTAGGAGCGATGCAACCTTTTGGGGCGAAGCGCACAAGCTGCTCAAAGACTATGTGGGTCGTCCTTCGCCGCTCTATCTTGCGCCAAACTTGAGCGCGGATCTAGGAGCGCAGATTTTTCTCAAACGCGAAGACCTTAACCACACCGGCGCACACAAGATCAACAACACCGTTTTGCAGGGGCTGCTGGCAAAAAAGATGGGCAAAAAGAAGGTGATCGCCGAAACGGGCGCGGGGCAGCACGGCGTGGCAACGGCAACGATCGCGGCGCTTTTGGGGCTGGAGTGCGAAGTGTTTATGGGCGAAAAAGATGTGGCGAGGCAGGCGCTCAATGTCTTTAGAATGGAGCTTTTGGGCGCGAAAGTACATTCGATCGGAAGCGGATCGCGTTCGCTCAAGGACGCGATGAACGCGGCGATCAGGCACTGGGTAACAAACGCGCGTGATACCTATTATGTGATCGGCACAGTTGCTGGACCCCACCCATACCCGATGATGGTGCGCGATTTTCAGGCGATCATCAGCTACGAGGCGCGGGCACAGGTACTAGAGCAGCAGGGCAAGTTGCCCGATTTCGTAGTCGCGTGTATCGGCGGCGGCAGTAACGCAATGGGAATGTTTCACCACTTTTTGCAGGACGAATCGGTGCGGTGTATTGGCATTGAAGCGGGCGGACTGGGGCTGCATAGCGGCAAACACGGCGCAAGTTTGGCGAAGGGATCGCCCGGCGTTTTGCATGGACAGATGAGCTATCTACTCCAAAACAGCGACGGACAGATACAAGAGGCGCATTCGATCTCTGCGGGGCTGGACTATCCGGGCATCGGTCCCGAACATGCGGCGCTGAAAGAGAGCGGGCGCGTTTCGTACGATTCGATCACCGACGATGAGGCGCTTGATGCGTTTGTGTGGCTTAGCCGATCGGAGGGGATTATCCCGGCGTTTGAGTCGGCGCACGCAGTTGCGTACCTGCGAAAGATGAAAACTTTGCGCGGCAGAAGCGCGATCGTCTGTCTTTCGGGGCGCGGTGATAAAGATATGCTGCAAGCAAGAGAGATGTTGAAGTTTCAATGACGCCCGCGTATGTTTTGGAAGAGTCAAAGCTCATCAAAAATCTGGAGATTCTTGCGGATATTGAGAGGCGATCGGGCGCAAAAATCCTCGTTGCGCTCAAGGGTTACGCGCTGTGGGAGAGTTTTCCGCTCATTGCCAATTACATCAGCGGCGCGGCGGCAAGCGGGCTGTTTGAGGCGCGGCTGGCTAGGGAGGAGATGAACCGCGAGGTGCATACCTTCTGTCCTGCGATCACGGCGGAAACCGTTGCAGATATTGCTCGTTTGAGTAACCATCTGATCTTTAACTCGTTTTCGCAGCTTGCAGCGTATCGGCATAGAGCCAAAGAGGTAAATGAAAACTTGCAGATCGGAATGCGGGTGAATCCACAATACAGCGAGGTAACTCCCGCGATCTACAATCCGTGCGTGGCGGGTTCGCGGCTGGGCGTAACGCCCGATCAGTTTGATCAAACGCAGCAAGAGAGTCTTGACGGGCTTCATTTTCACACCCATTGCGAGCAAAATAGCGACGCTCTGGAGCGGACAATCCCGCATTTTGAAGAGCATTTTGGGCGGTTTATGGCGCAGATGAAATGGGTGAATATGGGCGGCGGACATCACATCACGAGAGCGGATTACGATCGCGACAAACTTGTCGATCTGGTGCGCCGCTTTAGCGACAAGTGGGGCGTGCAGGTCTATCTCGAACCCGGCGAAGCGGTTGGCTGGCAGACGGGGTATCTAGAGGCAAGCGTTATTGACATCGTCAAAAACGAGATCGAGATCGCGATCTTAGATGTTTCGGCGGCGGCGCATATGCCCGACACGCTTGAGATGCCCTACCGTCCTGCGGTGCGCGGCACGGCGGAGGCGAACGAGAAACGCTACACATACCGTTTGGGTGCGCCGACCTGTTTGGCGGGCGATGTGATCGGCGATTATAGTTTTGACGCGCCGCTTTCGGTGGGCGATCGGCTGATTTTTGAAGATATGATCCACTACACGATGGTCAAAAACAACACATTTAATGGCGTTGGACTCCCTTCGATTTGCAAGATCGGCAGCGACGGCGTTAGGCGAACGATTAGATCGTTTGGATATGAAGATTACAAAAATCGTTTAAGTTAGGCAGATATGGAACGAAAAGAGCTTGTAGGAGAGTTGGCAAACATCAAAAAGTTGCTGGGCGCACTGGAGAGCGAGCTTGGCGTGATCGCGAACGAGGAGGATCGGTTGCTGGAGTTTCTCGAAGAAAGTGGCGCTGACAAAACGCTGATTGACGAGACCAGAAAGCTGCAATCGCAGATCGCAAAGATACTTGAAGACAAAGAGTAATGGGTACAAAACGGGAGTTTTTTGAGAGTTCCAAAGAGGCGATGAAGTTTTTGGAAGGGCTTGCGCTGGGCGAGGAGGAGTTTATCTTTCGCGGGCAGCCAAGCGCAGCCGATCGTCTCTCCACCACACTTCGCCGTTTTGCGGGTGTGCAGAGCGACGAACGGGTCAAAGACCTTTTGCGCCGTTTTGAGATCGCACTCGCAAAGATCGGTATCTTTCCTTTTGAGAAGGCAACGAGGCTTGATTGGCTGGAGTATGCGAGACATTGCGGCGTGCCTCTGCCCGTCATTGACTTCACCTATTCGCCCTATGTTGCGCTCTTTTTTGCGTTCAATCAGATGAGCGCTCATGCGACAAAAGATGGCGATCTCGAAAGCTATGTCTGTGTGCTTGCGCTGGGGACAAAAAACCTTGCAAAAGGGTGGGCGAAGGCGGCAAAACGGGAGTTTAGCGAGGAGGCGTACCTCCGCTTCAAAACGGCAAACGACAGGCTTTTTGAGCACGGTTTTGCGACCGATATTTTGCAGTTGATCCCGTTTCCGGGCAAGAAAAATCGGCGAATGATGCGTCAAATGGGGCTGCTATTGTACGATTCGCTCGACTACAATGCACTTGGATTTGACGACATTGAATCGTTTATTGAGGCGATCGACGAGGGGGGGGATAACCCTACGCTATATAAAATCTACATTCACAAATTATGCGCACAGTCGGTTTTTGAACGGCTAGAATTGATGAACATTACGGGAAGCCAACTAATCTTAGACGAACATGGAGCGGCGATGGATGTGATCAACTCATATTTTTACAATTCGCGTATACATTTTCGCGATCTGGACAACAAATGAAAGCGTATATTTCTAAAATAATCGAATACGGCAAAAAGCATAAAAAATATGTTGCAGCAGCGCTTTTCCTGATCTGCTTTATTCTGTTTCTGATCGCCATGTCGCCGGGCGGCAAAAAACCGTTCAAATATGAAGATGCGGCAGGCAACACGACCGAGCCGCCTAGCGTGCTTGAGACGAGCTTCGATCGCTGGTATCGCGGCGAGAAGGGCGAACTGCTTGCGTCGTTTTATCTGATCAACCACACCGATCGCGAGATCAACAATCTACACATTGCGTGCGCGGCATACACCGCAATGGACATAGAAACCGCGCAGTACGAACAGCGGCTTAGCGTGGTTTTACAGCCGACGGAAGTACGGCATTTGCACAAAATCTTTATTGGCGAACTTGATCCGCTTGCCACAAAAGCAGTTTGTAGAATAGATGAATGGGAGTAAAAATGCGACACTACAATCCACAAAAAACCCAGCGATACAAGATATTTTTTGTTATTGCGATCGCCCTGTCAATCACCGCTTATATCGTTTTTTCGCCGAATTATGAACGGGAAAATCCTGACGCAGTTTTGATCAGCGAGCCGTTTTGGAATCTGATCACGCCGCTTGAGATTGAGCTAAGCGACAATGTTGCGCTCAAAAGCTATCGCGTGAGCATTCGCTACAACGATCAGGAGGCGCTACTGGAGGCGGGCAATTTATCGGGCGAAAAGAGCGTAAAGATCGCCGTCAAAAATACGGCGACAAAAAATCCCCCCACCGATCAGGCAACGCTTGTCATTGAGGTTGCCGACGATAGCAACTGGCACTTTTTTGACGGCAATAGAATCGTCAAAACAGTTGCGCTTACGATCGACCGCGTTAAACCTGTCGTTACGGTTGTTGCAAACAGCTACGGCATTGCAATGGGCGGAAGTGCGCTGGTTGTTTTTGAGGCGCGCGATGAGAATCTGCGCGAGGTTGTCGTTGTTACCAAAAACGGTCGGACATTTACCGCCGCGCCATTTTTTGTCGATGGCTTCTACGCTGCTCTTGTGGCGCGAGAGATCGACGAGAAGGAGTTCCAAGCCTACGCTTATGCAAGCGATCACGCGGGTAATCAGATGCGCGCTCGCATTCCGTTTTATCTCAAAGACCCAAAATATCGATCATCAACGATCAAACTGACCAAAAGCTCTATGGAGGGGAAGATCGACGATCTCAACTTTATGCACAACCACGACAAAAACGCGAGCGAATTGACACAGTTTGAGAAGTTTATCTTTGTCAATGAGACGCTGCGAAAGCGTAGCCTAGAGATGATCGCAGAGGCGACAAAGCCCGCAAAGTTGGAGTTTATCGATCGCTTTGAGGTTGCGCCGTTTATACCGCTTCCAAATAGCTCGCCCGTTGCGGGTTTTGGCGACAAGCGCGACTACACGCTCGATGGCATAAAGGTGAGCAGTTCTACGCACTACGGGCTTGATCTCGCCAGTATCAAAGAGGCGGCTGTGCGCACTTCAAATGGCGGCGGCGTGATCTTTTCGGGCGAAAACGGTATCTACGGAAATATGCCGATCGTTCATCACGGGCTGGGGTTGTACTCGCTCTACGGGCATTGCACAAAGCTCACCGTTGCGCAGGGTGAAACGGCAAGCGCGGGATCGCAGGTTGGCACGACGGGCGTTAGCGGCTTAGCCTTTGGCGATCACACACACTTTGAAACTCGTGTGCAGGGCGTTGCCGTAACGCCGATCGAATGGATGGACGAGCGCTGGATCAAGGCAAACATCGTCAAAGTCCAAGAGGACGCGAAAACCATTATCAACGGGCGCGATCGCTAGGGATTGACGATCTTTTTCTCTAGTTCGCCCGTGATGTCGCCGAATAGAACGGTATCTTGCAGTACCGCTTTGGTAACAACGCCGTCTTTGCTATCAAGGTTGATAAAAAGCCGCCCCTTTTCGCTGGTAAAGATCTCTTGGTTAAGAAGCACCAGCAGATAGACCCCCGCTTTGTCGTCAAAGAGCTTTTTGGCGGTTTTGAGCTGCTTGCCTTCGGGCACAACGACTTCGACAGCTTTTTTTGAGCCAAGCGCACGCTTTTCGATCGATTTTGCGCCCGAAGCGACAAAGTCGTTTAAGAGGTTGTGGTAGAGCGTGAGTATGTCGTCGTGCGAAAAGTTTTCGCCGTTGATCACGGTTGATTCGTATTTGCATACGCCCTCTGTACAACGCTCTTTGATCATCGTTGCCTGTTCGTTTTCGTGATCGGGAAACGCGCCGAAGTAGTAGCTTTTCTTGTCGGTTGTGGAGCGCATTTCAAGGCTCTCGGGCACTAACCGTTTGTCGATGATCTTTCCTTTGCTTGTGTAGCTTTCTGCGCGGTGAAACGAGAGTGCGCCCGCCATACCGGTTGCCTTTGCGCTGACGACTGTCTCGTAGCTATCACCGTTGATGACCAGACGCGCTTCCGCCTCGCCGATTGTGATAAAGCCGCCGTATTTGATCTTGTATTTGGCGATCGACTCGTAGCTAAACGCCGTGAGTGCGAGCGCAAGTAAGAGGAGAAGTTGTTTCATGGTTTTTCCTTTAAGTGGGCTGACTATAATTCCAAGACGCTTAAACAGAGAATGGAAAACACAAATGGCAGAAGAGACACGATCAAAGTTGGCAGGTTTTCCTGTGGCGTTTTTCGCCGCCGTAATGGGCTTCGCGGGGCTTAGTTTGGCGTGGCTGAAGGCAAGTGAAACGCTGGGTTTTTCTGCCATTTTCGGCGAGATTTTGTCGTGGATCACACTTGCGCTGTTTGTGATCATCGGCGCGATCTACGCTCTTAAACTGCTGCGCTTTCGCGGCGAGGTGGCAAAAGAGTTTGCCAGCCCCGTTCGCATTCATTTCTTTGCCGCAATCTCCATCTCAATGCTGCTGATCGCAATGCTTCCAAGTACTGAAACTTTGCATATTGCCGCAGCGCTATGGTGGATCGCGCTAGTTGCACAGAGCGCTGTTACTCTTTATGTGGTGAAGTTTTTGATCGAAAATGCGATCACCGTTGAACACTCCTCGCCTTCGTGGTTTATTCCGATCGTTGGCAATCTCGTTGTGCCGCTTAGTGGAATCGGTTTTGCTCCTTACGAACTGCTATATGTCTATTTTAGTATTGGCATTTTCTTCTGGGCAGTTCTGTTTGCCATTATGCTCTACCGCCTGATCTTTCACGCACAGCTTGCCGAGAAGTTTATCCCTACGCTATTTATTCTTATCGCGCCGCCTGCGGTTGCATTTCTCGATATGATCAAGCTCCTTGATGTGTTGAGCTTTAGCTCACTGTTTTTCTACAATATCTCACTATTTTTTGCCATTTTACTGATCGTGATGTTTAACCAATTTATGCGTCTAAAGTTCTTTATCTCGTGGTGGGCATTTACCTTTCCTATGGCGGCGCTTTCTATTGCCACAATGACGCTGCACAACAGCGCTAATCTGATGTTTTTGTATCTGCTCTCCGTCCTGTTTCTTGGCTTTGCAACGCTCCTCGTTGCCATTGTTGGCTACAAGACGATCGAAGCGGTTGCCAGAGAACAGATTTGCGTGGAGGAGTAGTTGTGAGAGCGAAAATTGGCGTGATCGTTGATGTGTTGTATATTATTTTGCTCGGCTTATTGCTTGGCAGCGCTTTAACGCTTGGCGCACTAACTGCGCCTGTGGTTTTTACCGCAAATCTATATCTTCCAGACGCAACGCTTAGCGTCTATCAAACGGGCGCTTTGATGAGTGAAATCTTTCGCCGTTATGCGTTTGTTTTGACGATCTCGCTAGCTTTGATCGTTATTTATGAAACTCATTCATTTATCATTGCAACGCGAAAACTGCTGCTAATTAGCGTACTCTTAGTCGTTGTTAGCGGAGCGCTTTTTGCGTCCTACTATACGCCTGTGATTTTGGAGTTACAAAAGGGCGGTTTGGAGGCGATCGCAACGGAACGGTTTAGCTCAATTCACAACGGAGCAGAGGCTGTTTTCAAACTCTTTTCGCTTGCTCTAACGGTGCAGTTGGTGTTACGGATTTTGCGTCTGATGAAACACTACTAGAGGTTACAAAAAAAAGCCCCCGCAATAGAGCAGGGGGGGGGCGTAGAAATGCGGGTTACTCGAAGAGACCGCCGCTTAGGTAGCGTTCGCCCGTATCGCAAAGGATTGTTACAATCGTCTTGCCCGCGTTTTGCGGTCGTTTTGCCACTTCAAGCGCAGCAAAGACATTCGCGCCTGAACTGATACCAACGAGCAGACCCTCCTCTTTTGCCACAGATCTTGCCGTTGCGATCGCCGATTCGTTGCTCACTTGCACAATTTCGCCATAGATCTTCGTGTTGAGTACCTCTGGCACAAAGCCTGCGCCAATGCCTTGGATCTTGTGGGGACCTGACTTGCCGCCGCTAAGAACAGGCGAGCTAAGCGGTTCAACCGCGATGATCTCAATATCCGGTTTTTTCGTTTTGAGTACCTCGCCAACACCCGTGAGCGTTCCGCCCGTGCCGACAGCCGCGACAAAAATGTCGATCTTTCCGTCCGTGTCGCGCCAAATCTCCTCGGCGGTCGTCAAGCGGTGAATCGAAGGGTTTGCAGGATTTTTGAACTGTTGCAAGACGATCGAATTGCTATCCTCAAGTGAGATCTCGTGCGCCCGTTGAACAGCGCCCGTCATTCCCTTTTCGGGCGGCGTTAGCTCCAGTTTCGCGCCAAAAGCCGCTAGGATCTGACGGCGTTCCAAGCTCATTGACGCAGGCATTGTGAGGGTCAGCGAAATGCCAAGACCAGCGCAGATACTTGCGAGCGCGATCCCCGTATTGCCGCTGGTTGGTTCGACAATCGTTGTCTTTCCGGGCACAACTTCACCTTTTTTGATCGCCTCGTTGATCATATTAAAACCGATACGATCCTTGACCGAATGGGTAGGATTCATAAACTCACACTTGCCGATGATATTGTGTCCAGCGCCAATACGCGCAAGGCGCACAAGCGGCGTATTGCCGATGAGATCCGTTACATTTTGAGCAATTTTTGCCACAGTTCGTCCTTTGTTTAGATGTGATACATTACCGCTTCGTTGTAGCTCTCGACGCGATCGACAAGCTCCTGAAGCGGCACACTAAAGACAGCCTCAATCTTGCGGCTCATCTCCTCCCAAAAACCGTTCAACACGACCGAATCCAGACCATATTTTTCGGGGCTTTGCGCCTCGCTCTCCATTGCTGCCAAAATCTCAAGCACGGTTACTTTTTTGGGGTTGATCGCCATTTTGTAGCCGCCTTTGGCGCCGCGAATGCTTTCGACAAAGCCTACCTTTTTGAGCTGCACGAGCAACTGTTCGAGATAGTTTTGTGGAATGTTGCTTCCTTCGGCGATCTCTTTGATCTGAACCAACTGATACTGGTTTTGCGCCAGATAGAGCATTGCCGAGAGGGAGTAGTGTCCCTTTGATGAGATACAGACCACATTTTCTCCTTGTCAATCTACATAGTCAGGAATACGAAAGCAAAGTGTAAGCGAAAGCTCCTTAACATTGCGCCGATTCTTACCAAGATTCTAGATTTTGGCAAATTATAACAGGGGGCAGCAATGGGCGAGAAGAAGAGGGTATTGGTGGCAATGAGCGGCGGCGTGGATTCGAGCATGAGCACGAAGCTGCTGCTTGAGGCGGGTTACGAGGTGGTTGGCGTCTATATGAAGCTGCACGAGTTTGGCGCAAAGCACGAGGCAAACATTGCAAAAGCGAGCAAGGTTGCGGCGCATTTTGGCTTTGAGTTTTACGCGGTCGATAAGCAAGCGGAGTTTCAAAAAGAGGTTTATCAACCGTTTATCGAGACCTACAAAGAGGGCAAAACGCCAAATCCATGCACATTTTGCAACCGCAAACTGAAATTCGGCGCACTGCTGGAAGAGGCTGATCGCATTGGGTGCGATTTTATGGCGACGGGGCACTACATTCGCACAGACGGCGAGTTTTTTTACGAGGCGACAGACATCTCAAAAGATCAGAGCTACTTTTTATTTAATGTCCGCAAAGAGGCGGTAAAAAGGCTGATCTTTCCTCTCGCAAACTACCATAAACCTGATGTGAAAAAGATGGCTGCGGCTATACCGGAACTTGCGTTTTTGGCAACGCAGAAAGAGAGCGCAGAAATCTGCTTTGTCGAAAACGATTATATCGATCTGATCGGCAAATATCTACCCGTTGAACAGGTGGGCGATGTCTTAGATGAAAATGGCAAGAAGATCGGTACGCATAAAGGTTATATTCAATACACGATCGGAAAACGCAGAGGCTTCACCGTCGGCGGCGCAAAAGAGCCGTTATATGTGAGCAAGATCATGCCGCAAACCAATCAGATCGTTGTTGCGCCCAAAGAACGAATCTACGAGCGCGAGTTTTCGATCGAACACACCAATCTTTTCTTTGAGCCGAAAGAAAAAGAGTTTCGCGCGATGATCAAAGTTCGCTATCGCAACGAAAAAAAGCCCGGAGTGGTTACGATCACGGATCAAAATAGCGCGCGCGTTGTGCTTGACGAGCCTGAGTTTGCGATAGCTCCCGGGCAGGCGGCGGTTTTTTATGATGGCGATCGTCTTCTAGGCGGCGGATATATCAAATAGCAAAAGGTGGCGTTTATGCGTGGTTTGTTGATCTTTTTTGCGCTCTATGCGCTCTCGCTTGCGTGCAGCGGCGATTGCGTTAGCTGCCACAGTTCGTTAAACGGCAAGCTGGGCAGAGACAGCGATCACGCAGTTTTGCGCGAGTGCATTGATTGCCACCGCGAGATTACCAATCCAAGCGCAGAGTGCGGAGGAAACTGTTTTTCGTGCCACAGCAGTAGCGCGATCAATAAAACAACTGCGCAGCACAGGACGCTCCCAGATTGCAAAACTTGCCACATCTCGTCGGAGCAGAACAATCAGTTCATCAACAACCTTTTCAACTTTGAAAACACGCTGGAAAAAACGCTAGAAAACACGCTTGAACAGGCGGTTGGAAACGACCAAATTAGCGATGATGAGGTACTCAAATAGTGCAAGCACATATTCAAACCGTTAAAACGCTCCTTGACGCGCTGCCATATATTCGCCGTTTTTACGGTGAAACGATCGTGATTAAATACGGCGGAGCGGCGCAGATCGATCCCGCATTAAAAGACAAATTCGCACAAGATGTAACGCTATTAAGTCTTGTAGGAATGAAGCCTGTGATTGTACACGGCGGAGGAAAGAGTATTACGGAACTCTCCTCGCAGCTTGGGATCAAAGCGGAGTTTCGCAACGGACTTAGGGTAAGCGATCGCGACAGCCTTCGCGTAGCGCAGATGGTTCTTTGCGGCGAGATCAACACCGAGATTGTCAGTATGTTAAACGATCATGGCGGCAAGGCGATCGGTATCAACGGCAAAGACGGCGGTTTTGTCAAAGCGCAGGCGATCGAAGGGCTTGGCTTTACGGGCGAGGTGCGCGAGGTAAATCCCGATCTGATTTTGCGGCTTATAGAGGATCGTTTTGTGCCTGTGATAGCGCCGATCGCCTCGTCAAATGAGCCGTCGCATCCCGGATTTAATATCAACGCCGACACAATGGCGAGCGCGATCGCGGGTGCGATCAGGGCGAAAAAGGTGATATTTATGACAGATACGGCGGGCGTTTTGGACAAAGAGAAAAAACTGCTGCGATCGCTTAGCCGAGCCGATGTCGAAGCGCTAAAAGCCGACTCCACGATCGTGGGGGGTATGATCCCAAAGGTTGATTCCGCGTTGGAGGCGATCAAATACGGCGTGGAAAAAGCGCACATTTTGGACGGACGAGTTGAACACGCTCTGCTGCTTGAAATCTTTACTTCGCAGGGCATTAGTACGGAGATCACGCGATGATCGCGCTTTGCTATACAACATTTGCCGATCAAGAGACGGCGATCGCATTCGCCAAATCGCTGGTCAAAAACCGCTTGGCTGCATGCGCAAGCGTTGCGCAAAACTCGCGCAGTTTTTACTACTGGCAGGGTGAGCTGCACGACGAGAGCGAGTGCGTTTTGACGATCAAAACCGTGCGCGAAAAGATGAAAGAGATCGAAGCGTTTTTCGCCAGTAACCACCCGTACGAACTGCCGGAGCTGATCTCGCAAAATTACGAGGCGAGCGAAGCCTACGAAGCGTGGGTTAGAGAGGGCGTGGGTTGCTAAAACAGCTCTCAAATCTCATCTACTGCGATATGCGCGATCTAGAGTGCGAAATGCCGCCAAGCTGCCGTTTTTTTGGCAACGCTTTTGCGGATTTTCCGTTTCTGTTGATCGACGATTTTTTGAGCCGCGACGAGTGCGCCGCGATCGTAGAGTCGGCTTTGGCAAACGGTGAAACAGCCGAAGCAAAAGTTGTTGACGGCGCAAATGCGTCCAAAGTCGATACCGCTCACCGAAGCACGGTTTGGCATACGATCAACGGGCAATTAAACATATTTTAGGAGGAAAAGATGCCGCTACTAGATAGTTTCAAAGTCGATCACACCAAGATGATCGCCCCCGCCGTTCGCAAGGCAAAGACGATGATCACGCCTAAAGGCGA
>BNUO01000035.1 GCA_025997415.1 Campylobacterota bacterium | reverse complement strand
TCTTGTCGATGATCTGACTTCCTTGATTGCTGATCTCTCCTGCCTCTTGAGCCATCTTCTGTGCATCTGTTGCGTTGTTGGATACAGAGCTAATGCTAACTGTCATCTCCTCTACGCTTGCAGCCATAGATGATGTGTTGGTGCTTTGAGTGCGAGAGCCTGAAGCGACTGCGGCTGCTGCTTCAGAGAATGAGGTAACTTCGACATTGACTTGATGGACACTCTTCTGGATACTCACGACTGAGTTCTGTATGGAGTCAAGCATATTGTCGAAGGCTTTTGTCATCTCGCCTATTTCATCATTGCTTGTGTGTCCGCTTCGTATCTTCAGATTGAGGTCTTTGGCGATCAGGACAACGGCATCGCGGACTTTGGCTATGACCATTACAACCGAGCCGTAGATCATCCAAGCCAGCGCCAGCACAGCCGCGATCGCAACAATAAGCACGATGGCTTCAATGATTAACGCTCTGCTAGTGGATTCAAGGGAAACTTCAACAGCCCCATCAACCGCTTTCTTGTTTGCTTGAACCAGTCCATCGACAAAACCTGTTATCTGCACCGTAACATTTCTACGATCCATATTTGCCGCAATAATGTCCGAGTACAGCTTGTCGAAACTCTCTTGGGTTGGGTTTTGCAGAGCGGTATTGAGCCATTGCAGAAAATCTTTGTCGTGTTGAAACCAGCCGTCAAACACCTTGAGCAGCTCTTTGTGCGTCCGCTCTTCTTCGGGCGACACATACGGCAAGGCGGCGTACCTTTTCATCGCGTCGTCAGCATGTTTGTGCAGAGCGGCTACTTGAGTACTCAACATTCTTAGCTCGCTAACCTGCTGATCGTGCGACAGATGCACACGAGCAGCAATCTCCTGCGCTCGCCTAACCAGATCGGTTGTGATTTCGTCAAACTCTAGGATGACCTCCAGCTTTTCAATATACACTTTGTGTATCTTCCGCAGCTCCTGCTCGTCGCCTAAAGAGTTGGATATACCAACATACGCAACGGCAAGCATGCCGAAGATTCCTGCCGCTACTAGCGCGGCTAGTTTGTGTTTTACCTGCATTGATGTCCCTTTGATGTTTGAAAATTGTAAGCCACTAACTATCGGCAGAAAGACAGAAAAGAGTTGTTATTCGCCGAAAAACCATATTGAGTAAAATAATTTTTTAATCAACGGCGGAGATATGATAGACACAACAGGGCGCGGAACACTCTCACTTTTGATCTCGTTAGCGCTATATATGCCTCTGCTTGGGCTGATCTTCTACGCAAAGCCACTATTTGAGCCGATCGAAAAAGAGCCGCTGACAATTCTGCCGCTTGCGATTTTTGAGGAGACGGCAAGAGCAGTGCCGAGTACGCCGCAAACCGTCGCGCCCGCTTCGGCGACCGCCGCGCCGATTGTTGCAAAACCGCCGCAAACCGCCGCAGGTACAAACGGCAAAGAGGAGCAAAACGCGAGCGAAACGCTTTCGATCGCCGAACTAAACTCGCTTCTTTCGTCGCAGCCGTCCGCAGAAGCAGGCGAACAGACAGAGGGCGATCGCCGCAATATGCCGACGGTTTCAAGCGCGGCTCTGGGCGATCTGTACGGGTTAATGCTCTATGAACTCACACGGGGCGAACGGGAGTTTTTGGAGCAGCACCTCAATCCGATTCAGACGATCACGCAGCGATACCTCAATATGCGCGGCTATCCGTATCTGGCGGTGGCGAAGCGAATGACGGGCGAGGTGATCTTGGCATTTACGCTACTGCCAAACGGTGATATAACGCCGATCGAACAGATCTCGTCTTCGGGTTGGAGTCTGATTGACAGCCACGCGGTTGAGACGATCAAAGCCGCCTACAAAGACTATCCGCGCCCTGACGAACCCGTGCGAGTGCGAATGCGCGTTATCTACAAACTTTACTAAGCGCTAGTTGCAGATCGTTCATCGCCGCTTTTTTTGCCGACGGGTTTAGGCGCAGATAGGCGATTGAGAAGCTGGCAACAACGGGGATTTTGCGATCGCCGTAACTCCAGATTTTTTCGCGTGCGGCTTCGATCTTTTCGGGCACACCCGTAATGGCGAAAAAGGCGCGATCGCCCAGAGCCAAAATGACGGCGGGTTTCACATCTTCGATCTCGGCGACAAGGTAGGGTTTGCAGCGCATAAGTTCATCGCCGCCCGCGCCGCCAGCGGAGTGGCATTTGACCGCAGCCGTAACGCACACATCATCAAGCGTCAGCCGCATTCCGCGCTCGATCATATTTTGAAGCATTTCGCCGCCCGTGCCGACAAACCATCTGCCCGCTTGATTTTCGTGTGCGCTTGGTTCATCGACGACGATCATAATCTTTGGCGCGGCGGATAGGCTCATTGCGAGCGCGTTTTCGCGCACCTTTGCCAAGCGGCAGAGCTGACACTGGGGAATCATCTCGTGAATTTCCGCGCTGTTTGCTTCGATCGGTGCGCTGCTTTCGGCGGCAAAACCGCTCCAATAGACCACGCCGCGATCGTTTAACTCGTAGAGTTTTGAAAGTTTTTTGAGTTTTGTCAGTCGTTCTCGCATAGCTGATTTTACTACAATGCCAAGATGATTAGTTTGGACAACCGAACAGAGTTTGATTTTGATATTGCGCCGCTTGAGCGGATCGCGGCGAGTTTGAGCGAGCGTGAGATTGAGCTGATACTTGTGGGCGATGAGGAGATTTGCGAACTTAACCGCGACTACCGCAACCTAAACGAGCCAACCGATGTACTGAGCTTTCCGATCGACGATTTTGCACACGCGCCGCTGGGTTCGATCGTCATATCCGTCGAAACCGCCGCGAGGCAGGCGGCGCAGTTTGGGCACACGGCTGCGGAGGAGATCGCGGTACTGTTTTTGCACGGCGTTTTGCACCTCTTGGGCTACGATCACGAAACTGACAGCGGCGAAATGGCGGCACAGGAGGCTCTGCGCCGCGTGGAGTTTGGCTTGAGTACGGCTCTGACCGAGCGGGTTTAAGCGGGTTTAAGAGTCCGTTTGCGGCTTTGGTTTTCTCTCAAGCGCGTGAGCGATCATCTGCCGCGCCGCTTCGCGGTACTCATCGACAAGCACAACTTTGAGATCGCTTAATAGCCCCGGCGTGGTGTGCTGGTTGGATTTGATGATCAGGTTGATGTCGGGATTCGCCTCCAGCGCAGTTTCGGCGATCAGCCGCATATCGTGTTCGCGATCGGTTGCTACGATCACCGCCGCCGCGTTTTTGATGTCGGCGTGTTCGAGTATGCTCTTTTGCGTTGCGTTGCCGAGCATAACCGCGTGTCCGCGCTCCAGCCCGTCTTCGACCTTTTTGTACTGCCCTTCGATGCAGATGTAGGGCACATCTTGCTCTCTTAGCATCTGCGCTACCTGCTGCCCAAGCGCCGCGCCGTAACCGATGACAATGACATGGTTGGTGGGGTGTTCGGTCGTGAAGTTTGCCGCAGGCGGCGCAGCTTTGCCCTTTTCAAACAGGGCGGCAATGCGATCGACCTGTTTTAGGATAAATGGCGTGAGGATCATTGAGATCGCAACCGCCACAGAGATCACACCCAAAAGATCGCGATCGGGCAAAATCCCCGCCTGCGATGCCAGCGCAAAGATCGCAAAGCCAAACTCGCCCATTTGCATTAGCGAAACCGCGCTTCTGATCGCCGCGCCCTTGTTGCTTAGAGAGCGAGAAATGGCGAAGATCACCAGAGCTTTGAGGAGCATTACGCAGACGATAAAAGCGGTGATGAAACCGATGTTTTCGACAAAAAGCCGCAGGTTGATCTGCATTCCAACCGTAACAAAAAAGATCCCCAAAAGCATATCGCGAAACGGCGAGAGGTCGGCTTCGACTTGGTGTTTGTAGCGCGTTTCGGCGATCATAATGCCCGCGATTAGTGCGCCCAGCGAGTAGCTAAAACCAAACTCGTGCGCCAAGAGAGCCGCGCCGACAACCACCAACAAAACCGTGCAAACAAAAATCTCATGCGTCTGCGAATCGCTGGCGAGTTCAAGCAGCTTTGTCATTGCATATTTGCCGATCGTTGAGAGCACAACAAGCACGATCACCGCCGAAAGCGCCATTTGAGAGATGAGGTTTAGCGGCGTTACATCGGGCTTGGAAAAGAGCGTTACCATCAGCAAGACGGGGATTACGGCGATGTCTTGGAAGATGAGAATGCCCAGCACCTGCTTGCCGTAGGTTTTGCCGATCTCCCCTTTTTCTTTGAGGATTTTGAGCACGATCGCCGTTGAACTCATCGATAGCGCGGAGGCGATTACGATCGCCGGCTTCAGGTCGATTCCCATCGCAAAGTGGGCGATCACGGTAAAGATCACGGTCGTAACGATCACCTGAAGCGAGCCAAAGATAAACACCTCTTTTTGCATGGCTCGTAGATAGCTCATCGAAAACTCTAAGCCGATCGTAAACATCAAAAAGACGATCCCAAACTCTGCTAGTTCGTCAAGCGTCTCGTTTTCGCCGTGTATTTGGAAGATCTGCGAGGCGAGAACGCCTGCGATGATATAGCCGATGACTGGCGGAATATCCAGCTTTTTTAGGTAGAGGTTTAGAACAACCGCGATCAGCGCGATACAGACAACAACGATAAGAATAGAATCCATAATAAAAGCCTAATGGTAATTTTTCCGCGCATTCTAGCAACGCGGGCTGAATAGAAACGGCTAGAAACTGTGTGTGCTGCTTAGGGTCGTGCTGCTTGACCACGAAATCCAATCGACATTGAGTAAGCCGTCCGTAACCATCGTTTGTAGCTCAATTGGCAGATCGTCGGCAGTTAGTCCGTTGCCGCAGAGATTGAGCGTCGTTAGGTTTTCGAGCTTTCCGATCGCGCTTGGCAGTTTGGTGAAGTTGTTGTCGCGCAAGCCAAGCTGTTGCAGTCTCGCAAGTTTGCTGATGGTGGGCGGCAGATCGGTGAGTTGATTGCCGCCAAGCCAGAGTTCGGTGAGGCTGGTTAGATCGCCGATCGTCTCCGGCAGCTCGCGCAGTTTGTTGCGCCGAAGGTTTAGGACGGTTAGGTTTGTCAAGCGTCCGATCTCAAGCGGTAGTTCGGTGAGTTGATTGCCTTGCAAAAAGAGCATAGTTAGGCTTGTGAGATTTCCGATCGCCTCCGGCAGATAGGCGATAGCGCACTCGGAAATATCGAGTATGGTTAGCTTTCGCAGATGATCGCCATCTTGCGGGATCGTGATCTTGCACCGCTCAGCCCAAGCTACAAGCGCGTCAATCCAGCTACTATCGGCTGGCGTATTGCGATCGCTACCCATTTTTTACACCAATGCAATGCATTCAAGCTCCACCAGCGCATTTTTTGGCAGAGTTTTGACGGCGATTGTACTTCTGGCAGGTTTGTGGCTGCCGAAAAAATCGGCGTAGAGCGCATTGACCGTCGCAAAATCGTTGATGTCTGCGAGAAAGAGCGTCGTTTTGAGCACCTTTTCAACGCCGCTGCCGCCCGCTTCAAGAACAGCTTTGAGGTTGGCAAAAACCTGCTTTGCCTGCGCCGTTACATCGCCGCTGACAAACTCGCCCTGCGGCGTGAGCGCGATCTGCCCGCTGGCGTACAAAACTCCGTTATGAACAGTCGCCTGCGAGTATGGTCCGATTGCGGACGGAGCGTTTTGTGTGGAAACAATTTGCATAAAAAACTCCTTACCAGAGATTGAATGAAAGACCGAGATAGATATGCATAAGATCGCTAACATCGAGCTTGTCTGTGTCGTTGCCAAAAGTTCGCAGGTAGCGAAAACCGAGATCCATCTGTGCGCTGGGAAACTCTGAATCGTAGAGGATAAAACCGACCGCAAGACCTGCGACATTCATACTGCTGTCCGACGAGTGCGCTTTGTTGCTGTGGCGGTAGTTAAGCTGCCCTAAGTCGATGCCCAAGTAGCCGCGCATCTCGGGATCGCCCGCGTCGATCGCGTGAAGTCCGATTGTCGCAAGCTGCATTTCGGACTGCCCTTTGCCGCTAAACGCCTCGTAGCCGCCAACAACGCGAAACGAATCCGTCTGATAGCCGATCGTGCCGCCAAAGCCATACTGTATTTTTGAGTCGCTGGATTCGCCTTCGTAACTGCCCGTCTGTCTTGCGCCGCCGATCCTGCCGCCAATGAGCAGATCGCCAAACGCCGTTGAAAAGGCAAGAGCCAAGAGTAAAACCGCTCGTAACATCAGCCGATCCTCTGTTTTAGAAGCGTATTGACTTTTGCGGGGTTTGCTTTGCCGCCGCTGGTTTTCATCACCTGCCCAACAAAAAATCCAAACAGTTTGGTTTCGCCGTTTTGGTAACGCGCGAGGCTGTCGTTGTTTGCGGTCAAAACCTCTTCGATCGCGGATAGGATCGCACCGTCATCATCGACCTGTTTTAGTCCAAGTTTGTCGATCGCGCCGTCCGCGCTCAAGCCGCTTAAGATCATCTCATCAAGCACCTCTTTGGCTGCCTTTGCGCTGACGGTGTTGTCTTCGATCCGAGTGATCAGTTCGGCTAACTGCGTGGGCGAAATGGGAGTTGAGCCGATCGCTATGCCCGATTTGTTGAGTCTGCCCAGAAGCTCTGTGGTCAGCCACGCAACCGCGTTTTTGGGCGCGATCTTGTGTTTCATCAGATCTTCAAAATAGGCGACTAGATCCAGATCGGCGGTGATCACGCCTGCGTCATACGCGCTAAGCGCCCACGATTCGATGTAGCGGGCGCGTTTCTGATCGGGCAGTTCGGGAAGCTCTGCCGCGTCTTGCCAGATGGAGGAGTCAAGTACAACCGCAGTCTGATCGGGATCGGGAAAGTAGCGGTAATCGGCGGACTCTTCCTTGCCGCGCATCGATCGCGTCTCGTTTTTCACGCTGTCGTACAGGCGCGTCTCCTGCCAGACTTTTTGTTCGTACTCGCCGTCCTCCCACGCCTCGCTCTGCCTCGCTACTTCGTATTCGATCGCCTTTTGAATGAACTTGAAGCTGTTGAGGTTTTTGATCTCAACGCGGGTGTAGAGTTTGGTTTCGCCGCGCGGTCTAATCGAAACATTCGCGTCGCAGCGAAACGATCCCTCTTGCATATTTGCATCGCTGATTTTGAGATAGCGGACGATCGCGTGGAGTTTTTTGAGGTACAAAACCGCCTCGTTTGCGCTCCTGAGATCGGGTTCGCTAACGATCTCCAAAAGCGGCGTTCCTGCGCGGTTTAGATCGACTTTTGAGACGCTACCGTCGTGAATGTTTTTGCCCGCATCCTCTTCCAAATGCGCCCTAGTAATGCCGATTTTTTTCTGCGTTCCGTCGTCGTAGTCGATGAGCAGATGACCGTGTTCAACGATTGGGTGGTGGAGTTGGCTGATCTGATAACCCTTTGGCAGATCGGGATAGAAGTAGTTTTTGCGATCAAAGACGCTTCTGGTATGCACGGTTGCTTCGATCGCGCGTCCGAGTTTAACCGCCTTGACAAACGCCTCGCGGTTTGGCACGGGCAGCGCACCCGGAAGCGCGAGGCAGACGGGGCAGGTGTGGGCGTTTGGCTCTGCGCCAAAACTTGTGGGGCAGCCGCAAAACATCTTGGTTTTGGTGTTAAGCTGGACATGCACCTCCAGTCCGATCACGGTTTCAAACTGCACGAAAATCCTTTGTAAAGTAACGAATAGACGCAAAGGCGTATATACCGCTATCTGCAAGCAAAAATCTCTCCTCTTCGCCCACAATGCCGCCTAGCGCAACTGTTTTTGCGCGTATTGTAGGCTTTAGCGATTTAATCGCCTGAACGCCAATCGCAGCGCCTTTGTGCGGCGTGGCAAAAACGGGCGAAAGGGTGATCAAATCTGCGCCTTTGCGAACTCTTGTCGCCGCTTCCGCTTCGCTGTGGCAGCTTGCGATCACGAACAATCCCGCCTGTTTTGCGCGGGCGATCTCGCAGGCGTGGGCGGAGCTTAGATGAACGCCGTCTGCGCCGAGCCGTTTTGCAAGCCGCCAATGATCGTGCAAGATCGTGCGGGTGCGAAACCGTTTTGAAAGGCACAAAAACCGCTTGGCAAGAGGCTTGTAGCGCGGATTTGCCTTGTCGCGAAGGCAGATATAGTGCGGGTGATGGCGTGCGTAGGCGGCGGCTAACGCCCGTTCAAAACCCGCGCGAGGGTAACAGCTAGGATCGGTGATCAGATACTTTTTCAAGCGATTATTCAATACCTCGCATAATTTTCAAGAACTCGTCTTGCGTATAAGCTCTGTTGCGCGTTTTCGTTTCGCATAAAGCGATCGCCGCAACGATCAAGCCCCTAAATATGCCGTTTTTCACCTTTTTGCCGATCGCGGTAGTTGATTAACTTTCCAATAACGCGCTCCATTCATGAATTTTGTCTTTAATATGTTTTGTCCAAACTGTGGAATTGGCTACTGTTGAAATATCGACACAAGCATCGTATAATCTACGCAAATCATCTTTACCGAAAGGTTTTCGCGCCGCTTTGATATTGCGTACCGCGCTAAGAATATCAACCATTCCGGTTATCGTGATCGGTACAATTTTTTGCTTTTGTCCCTCATACTCATATTTCACAGCATTCCAAAATGTGTTAATAGTATCCACATGCAAACTCGGCGCGATGAAGAGGCAGTAGTTTTCGTTTGTGCTATTAGCTAGTTCAAATAAGCGCAAGTGGCGCATTACGGGTTGCCCTTCATTGACCCACTGGTCGCGTGTTATCTGCATCGTTACCTCACACACCGCGCCAAAACCATCATAATAACACTCAATATCCGGCACGCCGCGTGGAGCGGTAAATGTCGGTTCGTTATCGTCGCCGAGCGGCGCGTTTGGCTGTATCTTCACGGCATCATCTAAAACATTCAGCGCGATATTTGCCCATTTTTCCAACGCGATTGAGGGTTTTGTATCGATCGTGCGTATGTTTTTGAGTGCGTAAATGACTTCATCAATTCGTTTCGTGTCTTGATAATCACGCCGCAGGATAAGATTTTGTAATAGCAATCGTTGTTCGCGCAATTTGGCTATTTGTATTTTTAATGTTTCTGGGCTATCAGCAACTGAAACTATTTCAGGCTGCGCGCCCAATTCAGCCGAAAGTGTGTTGATTTCTGCGATCACACTCGCAGCAATCTTGCTAAGTTCTGCGGTAGTTTCAAACGGCAATTCGTATGCATGATAATCGCTGATATATTGCTTATATTCGTCAAGGGAAAACTCTTTTGCCGCACCGTTATCCTGTTGCAGTATGGCGTTTATCTCAACCATTCTGCGCGGCTCTAAATCGACATAATAACCGCCGCCGCGAATGTAAATGTATCGCGTTAAACGCAAGTATCGAATGATGTTGTCGCTGTATTCTTGCGTGTTTTTATGCGGATTTAGAAAATTGACAAGATGTTCTGAAATGAATTTGCTAACGAATAATTTTTGTTCTTTATCATTGGAACAACGAGATTTTTTATAACGAAAAGTCAGTAATTTTTCCGCAATGCTGTCAATATCAAGGTATGATTTGAGCGATAAAACAAATATCCCAAACTCCTCTTTAGATATACCCTTCGCCTTTTCACCGCGCTCGGTACAAAGCTCATTGACACGGCGAATAAGCCGCAGAGTTCCGATGAACGGCTTGATATTGTAATCTTGTCTGTCGCGAGAAAGCGGATTTGGGAATTGCATTTTTAGCAGACTTGTAAATACCATTTCGCCAAGGTCTATTACTTCGCTCAAAAAGAGGTTACCGAAGTCGGTTACACGGATATAACGCGCTCCCTTTTTGTTAATATTAAGCGCAACAAGCCCCAATTTTTCTAACGGATCGAATGATGTACGCCCACGCATATCAGGATCAACATAGCCCTTACTGTCAAAAATATCACGCGCTTCATCGTATGTCATTTGGTGAGCGTAATCATTAATTATTGCGATTTGCTTATCAGATAAATTGTCGGAAGTTGGCTTATAAAATCTGTTCTTAATAAGCAATGCTTGATATTTCATCTGCGTTTCTTCGTTCCAAACATCACCCTCAATTTCTTTTACTGTTTTAAGAAATGAAAGAGTCCGTTCGGGATTTCGCATAGTCGTAGATGCACTCCATAACATATCCACTATATTATTTCTCCTCGTAATTGATTATCAGAACCTCGTCCTCGATACCAGAGCGATCTTTGCGTTGATAGTTAGAGTTTGAGTATTTGTAATCTAAATGGATCGTGCGATATTGGTTGCGCCGCAGCCACTCCGCAAGTATCTCATTGGTCTTACCTTTACTGCTTAACACATTCGATAGCGCAAACCTAATCCCGCGCTGATTCAATCCATCAAGAAATGCAAGTAAATCGTGTTCGGACTGTTCATTCCAGCCGTCTTGCTCATTGT
The DNA here is from genome assembly GCA_025997415.1 of Campylobacterota bacterium. Lineage (GTDB taxonomy): Bacteria > Campylobacterota > Campylobacteria > Campylobacterales > SZUA-545 > JAIRKM01. Next base: position 9,621 of record BNUO01000035.1, on the reverse strand, counting down.
AAGTCGCGCAAGTAATGAAATATGGCGGATCGCAATAGACAAGACTGTTTTCTGTTAATGCGGAAGTATCAATGTCCCGAAAATCTTTACACAAAAAACGGTAATTATTTTCTTGAAGTCTATCGATAAACGCACTCAATTTTGACTTCATCTTATCGTTAAAATCGCGCTTACCAACGGGTAAATTGAACTCGCCTTTTAAGTTAAATCGAATTTGATTATTAAATGCATAAACGATAAGAACATAGAGCATTACATAATAAATATGATCCTCATTTTTCTTATTAAAATCTTCGCGTAAGCGGAGGAACGGTTTATGATTATAACTACCAAGACCCGCCGAACTTTCACATTTGTAAAAATCGTATCCGTATTCGCTCGAACGCGATAGCCCGTACTTACTAATAATCTCATCAATCATATTGAAAACAACATTTTTTCCTAATTGCTTAAATGTGTTATGTAAATAGAGTAGTTTTCGGTTGATGTCGTTAAAAATTACGCTACTAGCCTCGATGTTAATTCCTACATTGCAGCCACCGCAAAAGAGATCAATAAATGTATCAATTTGTTTAGGAAAGTGCGGTAATATCTGCTCAAGAAGTTTGAATTTTCCGCCCGTGTAATTGAGTGGAGATTGAATAATTTCGCACTTTTGTGGGGCATTGCAAATGCATAGAAAAAGCCGCTCTTCGTGTTCGTCAATATCGGATTTTCCCGCAGAAAACGGCTTGTAATCTCGCGTGAAAACTTTAACTTCGCCCTTAGCCGAGAGGATGCGCATAATATCTTCATCATTGATTTTTGCATTGGAACGATCATCGCCCTTTTGCGCCATATTATTGTACGAAAACAGTATATATTTCGCGTTGATATTTCTAATCAAATCTTCAAATGCCGCAGCCGCTTTATTTGTACAGTAGTCGCTTTTCAAGTTCGCTCTGTCCATTTTTCGTGCCACGCCGTAAACTTTCGGCTTTTCCCACCGCGCAATGTTTTCCAATAGATGATAAGCATCGCAATACTGGCGCGAATTGTACGGCGGATCAATGTAGATCAAGTCCGCTGAAATATGTTTGACAAGCTCATTTGTATTCTCGTTATAACAAACATTCTCGGCGTTAAGCGTTTCATTCGGCAATGGTACAGAAAGCTCGATCGAACGCTCAAACTCGATACCTTGTCGATAAGCGTCATAGTGTCCGCAAGTGTTCGCTATTTTGTCAGCAGCATAGAGCAGCGATGTGATCAGTAAAGCTCGTTCGCGCTCATTGATCTCGCTGATCGTAAAACGCATTTGAATATCTTCGCGGATAAATCCAATTTTACGGCAATCATCAAGACTAAAAAATGTATTAGCAAAATTATCGCTCATATAATTATCGTCTGAAACATAAATATCGTTATAAAACGCGATCAGATTTTCAATCTTTGCCCGCGAATATATTTGCGGACTAAACCATGCGAGATGGCAAATGTAATTGCTATATAGATGATCGTTTGTAATTAGCCGTTTATCGGCAAAAGCAGACGCTACTGCGCCCGTCCCCGCAAAAATATCGGCAACAGAGTTCACACCATCGCAATTTTCCGCAACAACTGCCGTAATAAATGATAAAAGTTTGTGCTTATTGCCAAGATAGCGGCGGTTGCCGATCTGCGTTGTTTTTAGCGCAGATTTTGGCTTCGCATAGGGAGGAGGCTCGCGCAAAACCTCCGTTGCAAAGAGTGGTTTCTTCGACCGGTAGTCGTGACGGTGATCCAAGTTACAGAAAAGTGTATTTTGGTGGTGATTTACCGCCTTTTCTTTGCCGATCCAATGAAGAGTTGGCATTTATTGTGTGGGTTTGTCTGCTGTTTGATCGGAAAGCGACTTAACGATCGTCTCCAATAGAGCGGTTTGTCGTTTTTGCTCTTTTGCCATACTTGTAAAAATCTTTGCGCACTCCAAAAAAACAACGATCACAAAGCCCGGTACGAGACCCAGCATTGCGCCGCTAATCGCCGCTATAAGACCCATCGGCAGAAGGTAGATAAACGAGAGATAAGCGCCGCCGAGCGCCGCAACCCAAGCCACGCCGATCGCAACGCCCAAAATCAGTTCAAACGCCGTTTCTTGAGGCGGAGTTTTAATGGTTTTCTTCCTCGATCATCACCGCGCCACCCAGATAAACATAGGTGAGGATCATAAAGATAAATGTCTGCAATAGCCCAAAGAAAAAGAGCATAAAAAACGCTGGAAGCGGCAAGAACCAAGGAACTAACAAAAGCATAACCAAGAGGAACATATCATCGCCTTTGACATTGCCGAAAAGTCGGAACGAAAGCGAGATAATGCGCGAAAGGTGCGAGATGATTTCGATCGGAAACATCAGCGGCGCAAGTACTTTGACGGGTCCCATAAAGTGCCCGAAGTAGTGGATAAAACCGTTTGCGCGAATGCCCTCGTAGTTGTAATACAAAAAGACCATCAGCGCCATAACCATCGTGATATTGATGTTTGCCGTCGGCGATTCAAAGCCCGGAATAATGCCGATCATATTGGAAACAAAGATGAACAAACCCAGCGTGCCGATCAGCGGAACATATTTGCGCGCCCGCTCTTCGCCCATAATGTCAGCGCCGAGCTTGTGCGTGCCTTCGACAAACCACTCCAGCACATTTTGCATACCGCCAGGAATCGTCCGCAGGTTGCGCGTAACAAAAAACGCAACCAGCGCGACAATCAGCGCCGTCAGAAGTGTGTGCGACAGCATTAGATAGACAGGATCGTGCGACTGTCCGATTGCTCCAAAGAATGTCCAAACTCTTGCATCCATGGCTTCCATGAGGTTTTGTCCTTGACTAGATTTTTGAGATCAAGTCTAGCCGATCGTGGCTTAGAAGCTGATCTCTTTAATGTCCGCAACTCGCAAAAATCGGTTGTAGATCGCCGCCATCAGCGCTAGGCGGTTGGATCGCACTTTTGGATCATCGGCGTTGATGATCACCTTTTCAAAGTAGCGATCGAGGTGCGGCTTGAGTCCAAAGAGCGCGAGCAAGAGCGCCCGATCGTCCTGTTCGCCGATCGCACTGAACGCCGTTAGCAACGCGCCTTCGCTTTCATCGGCAAACAGGGCGGTATCAACTGCGCCAACCGCGCCCAGATCGACGCCTTTTAAGATGTTTGCAACCCGCTTAAAGAGCGCGAGATTGTCCCGAAAATCTGCGCGAGAGGAGACGGCAACGATCGCGGCATATTTTTGCGAGATTCGCAGCAGATCGTTTTCGCCGCTTGCCAAGACTGCGCTTAAAATTGATGCATTCGTCCCTTCGGCGTCAAAAACCGTATAGAGCCGCGCTTTGAAAAACTCGCTCAAACTGCTCAGATCAAACGGTTTATAGAGCGCAGAGAGCTCTTTTAGCAGTTGCGGCAGATCAAAATGCCAGCCGCGATCCAGCGCTATGGCAGCGATCGACCACGCGGCGCGGCGAAGCGCCAACGGATCTTTACTGCCGCTGGGAATGTTGCCGATCGAAAATAGCGCCATTAGCGTATCGATCTTGGTTGCGATCGACAGTAGTGCGCCCGTCTGTGTCTTTGGAAGCGGCGATCCTTCGCCAAGCGGCATATACTGCTCGTAGATCGCCGTACTAACCGCGCTGTTTTCGCCCGCTTTTTTTGCGTAGTGCATACCCATAACGCCCTGAAGTTCCGTAAATTCATAAACCATCTGCGTAGCGAGATCGCACTTTGCTAAACTTGCGGCGCGATCGATATTTTCATCTTGGATATTTAGGTAGTTTGAGAGCTTTTTTGCTACTTCTATTTCGCGCAGAGTTTTATCGTAGATCGTACCCAGCCCTTGCGCATAATTGATCAGTTTAAGCGGTTCGGGTTTTAGCCCGTTTGCCAGATCGTTTTGCCAGAAAAAGAGCGCGTCGGACAGGCGCGGTCTAAGCACCTTTTCGTTGCCCGCAATCACGGCTGAAAAATCGTCGCACAGCGCGTTTGAAACAACGACAAAACGGTTTGTGAGCTTGCCTGCTTCAAAAACGGGAAAATAGCGCTGGTTGGTTTTCATACTGGTAATGATCACCTCTTTTGGCAGCTCTAAATACAGCTCGTCAAACCGCCCCAAGTGCGCTGTTGGATTTTCGGTAATGGCGATCACCTCTTCTAAGAGATCAAGGTCTCGCTCGATCGAAAGCGTACTGTTTTCACTCTCAATTTTTGCAAAATCCGCAAGGATTTTTTCGCGCCGTTTTTTGGGGTTTAGTATAACACCACAAGAGGCAAGAAAACTCTCAAAATCTATCTTTGTATCGTATGGTTGCGGATCGTAACTATGCGTTCTGTGTCCAAGCGTCCAACTGTTACTTTTAACGCCAAAAAGTTCGCACTCGATCGTGCGGCTGCCGTGCAAAACCATTAGCGATCGCACGGGGCGCGAAAAGAGAAAACGGGAGCTTCCCCAGCGCATCGTTTTAGCCAGATTTAAGCTGCCAAGAAACTGCGAAAGCAGATCGCCGATCACTTCCGCAGTCGGTCTGCCCGCGACTCGTTTTTCGTAGCTAAGCACCTCGCGCCCCTTTTGCATTGCGCGGCTTAGATCTGCCACTTCAACGCCGCACTTGACGGCAAAACCAACTGCCGCTTGTGTTGGAGCGCCATCTTTGAACGCGGATTCTACGGGCGGTCCATAGAGATTTTCTACGCGATCGGCTTGTGCGCTTGGGAAACTCTCGTGGAAAAAGACAAATCGTCTCGGCGTAAAATTGAACGAAAACGGGCTATCGAAACCAAACGCCGCGCAGGTTTTGGCGTATTTTTGCTCCAAATTTGGCAGCTCGTTGTTTAGAGGCGCGGCGGGCAGCTCCTCAAAGCCAATCTCAATTAACAGACGATCCATCGGGTAACCTCTTTCGCAAAAACGCGGATTTTAAGACAAAGGCGCTTTGGCTAGAATTGCACCTCTTTAAAGGAGTGCGCTATTGGAAGCTGAACAGATCAGGGTGGTTGTCTCAAACTTTATGGATCATTTCTTTGGCGATGAGCTTACCGCCACGCAAAAAGAACTGGATTTTGTCGACGCTAACGGCTTTGAAACGCCTAAGCTAGATTATATAAAAATGCGGCGGTTTTTGGTAACGGCGCACAACAATCTCAAAACAATCGATCCGCATATTAACGAGGGGTTGCTCTCCAAAATCCATCAAGATGTCGAAAGATTGCACGAATATGTTGCAGAGTTTAACAAAAAAACCAAGATGGGAAAATTGGTTTATATTCGTGATTTTCTGCCTAGCGTACCAGAATACAAAGCGTTGCAAGACGAGGTAACAATCAACGAGGCAATGAAGAAACGATTCCAGTCGATCGCTGCGAGTACCGATCGTGAGCTTGCCACTATTGCCGCGCCCAAAAATGCCGAAGAACTTGCGTACATAAAGACTTTGAGAAAGCGTAATGTCGATGCGATCGATGGTCTTGCAAACACAAAAGACAAGTTGGTTATTATCACAAAAGAGTTAAAGGATCTTGAAGATTCAATGACGGCGGAGTTCTTTTTGCAATACAACGATTATGTGATCAACATCAGAGACGGTCTGCGTGAAGTTATTCAGACAAAGAGCTTCTACTTTGACAAGGTTTTATGGGAGCGGGCGGAGCATTCGCAACTGATTCAAAAGTTCTTTGCGCAAGCGAGAATTGAGGGCGATTACAGCACGAAAACATTTATCCAATACTACTTACGCAACATTGATATCAATAAATCTAATACTTCCGATTGGCATTTGTACTTACAGGAAGTTTTAAGGGTGCTAGAATGATTTTTTATCACACAGAGTACACGCCGTCCGAGATCAATCGACTGCTCGAAGCGGGCAAACGGCGCGGCAGCGCCCCCATCAACCCGCACGAGATACAATCGGCGGCGCTGAGCGGCAAAACGCCCGAAGATGTGATCGGCGGACTCAATAACGCCGAGCAGAAGTTAATGGAGATCGTGCCTAATATCTATTTCTTTGAAGGTTTAGCGCCAAAAGATGTGCTAAAGATCGTCAAAGGCGTTCACTTTTTGCGCTTTGGACACCAAGAGACATTTTTTTCGCAGGACGATCGGGGCAAGGAGATATTTTTTCTGCTCTCTGGCTACGCCGATGTGTTTGTAACGACAAAGAACAAAGATGGAGCGGAGGTGCGCGGGCATGTTGGGCGCGTTGAAGCGGGGAGCGTTTTGGGCGAGATGGCGTTTATCGCCGACAAACCCAGAAGCGCAACCTGCGTTGCCGTTGCGCCCAACACAACCGCGCTTCGCTTTGAGATCAACGGAGAGATTATGGACGAGCAGAACGCCCTGCTGTTTTTGCAGATCTACATCAACATATCCCACTCGTTGGCAGAGAAGCTGGCGAGCGCAAATATGTCGCTGCTCAAGGCGCGGTAACCGCCGCGCTACTTGACGACGAAATTTACGAGTTTATTTGGCACGACGATCTCTTTGACAATTTCGCCCGTGAGTTTATCGCCCAAAACCGCTTTCGCCGCGCCGATCACCGCCGCCGTGTCGGAATCTGCGGACACGGAAACCTCCGCACGCCGTTTGCCGTTGATCGTAATTGCGTAGGTGATGTTTTCTAGTTCAAACACCTCATTTGGAATTGCGATCGGCTCAAAACTCGTGCGCCCAAAGAGCGTTTGCAGCAGCTCGCAGGATATATGCGGCGCGATCGGCTCAAGCAGGGTTAGCAGCACGAGATAGCCTTCGCTCCAGACCTCGCCGTTTGCCTGATCTTGCAGGGCGTTTAGCGCCTCCATACAAGCGGCGATCAGCGTGTTGAAGGCGTGCGTTTTGCCAAAAACCTCCTCGCTTTTGAGCGCGGCTTCATAGACTTTGCGCCGTGCGAGCTTCTCGTTTGGAGCGAGCGAGGCGTGATCAAGCGCGGCAAGTTTCTTAACATTGCTCGCATTTGACCACAGGCGGTTTAAGAAGCGGTAGCAGCCTTCGAGTGCGCTGTCGTTCCACTCCAACTCTTTCGCAGGCGGCGCGGCAAAGAGGATAAACAGCCGCACGGCGTCCGCGCCAAACCGCTCGATCATCGCGTCTGGATCGACAACATTGCCCTTTGACTTGCTCATCTTCGCGCCGTCTTTCAAGACCATTCCCTGCGTCAGCAGACGCTCAAACGGTTCGTTGAAATCGAGTAGCCCCGTATCGCGCAAGGCTTTGGTGAAAAACCGCGCGTATAGCAGGTGCAAGATCGCGTGTTCGATCCCGCCGATGTAGAGATCGACAGGCATAAACTCGCGCAGCGCCGCGCTATCAAACGGCGCGTTTTGCAGGAGTTCGATCGGCGTGGTAAAGCGCAGAAAATACCAGCTTGACTGCACAAAAGTATCCATCGTATCGGTCTCGCGCCGCGCCGCTCCGCCGCATTTGGGGCAAACGCACTCTTTGAAATCGGCGCTATTTTCGAGCGGGTTGCCCTTGCCCGTGATCGCGACATTTTCGGGCAGAGTAACGGGCAGATTGGCTTTGTTTTCAGGCACGATCCCGCATTTGTCGCAGATGATCAGCGGAATTGGTGCGCCCCAGTAGCGTTGGCGCGAAATGCCCCAATCTTTGAGCTTGTAGTTGATCTCGCCGCGCCCGATCTGCTTTGCTTCAAACAGCGCAATGATCCGCGCGATCGCCTCGCCGCTCTCCTCTCCCGAAAACTCGCCCGAATCGACCAAAACGCCCGCTTCGGTAAAAGCCGCATTCGCAGGTGCGCTGCCGTTTTTGGGCTTGATGACCGTTAGGAGCGGCAGGTTGTACTTTTGGGCAAATTCGTAGTCGCGGCTGTCGTGCATAGGGACGCTCATCACCGCGCCGCCGCCGTAATCGTTTAGCACAAAGTTTGCCGTCCAGACGGGGATCGGCTTTTTGGTCAGCGGGTGGATCGCGCTAATGCCCAGCGCAAAGCCCTCTTTTTCCTGTGCGCCGCGATCTTTGGGCGGGGTGCGTGAGATCGCCTCCAGCCGCGCCAACACATCATCCGCAAGCAGGCGGTTTTCGCAGAGGTAGCGGGTGATCGGGTGTTCGGGCGAGAGCGCCGCATAGGTAACGCCGTAGATCGTATCGGCGCGGGTGGTGAAAACCGCAAAGCTCTCAAACTTCCCGCCAAGCCGCGCTTTGGACTCTTCGCTGAGCGCGAAATCGAAGCTCAAGCCCTGACTTCTGCCGATCCAGTTTTCCTGCTGAGTGAGCACTTGGTTTGACCAGCCGCCGCGCAGAGTTTCAAGATCGTCTAGCAGCTCTTGGGCATACGCCGTGATCTTGAAGTAGTATTGGTTCATCTCTTTAAGTACAACGGGCGTGTCGCAGCGCCAACATTTGCCCTCGATCACCTGCTCGTTTGCCAGCACGGTGTGATCGTGCGGACACCAGTTGAGAAGCCCCTTTTTGCGGTAGATCAGCCCCTTGTTCCACAGATCGATAAAGAGCGACTGTTCGTGCTTGGTGTAGAGCGGATCGCTTGTGGCAAGTTCGCGCTCCCACGCAAAGCCCAGCCCCAGCCGTTTGAGTTCGGCACGCATTTGCGCAATGTTGTCATAAGTCCATTTTTTGGGGTGAGTGCCGTGTTTGATCGCGGCGTTTTCGGCGGGCATTCCGAAGCTGTCCCAACCCATCGGGTGCAGGACATTAAAGCCGTGCGATCGATAGTAGCGGGCGAATGCGTCGCCGATCGTGTAGTTTCGCACATGCCCCATGTGAATGCGCCCACTGGGATAAGGAAACATACTGAGTATGTATTTTTTGGGTTTTTCGCTTGAGGCGATCGGCTCAAAAGCGCGGGAATCCTCCCACGCTCGCTGCCATTTTTGCTCAATGGCTTTCGGGCTATATGGTTGCACGGTTTGTCCTTAGATATCCTCTTTGGTCTTTGCCGATTCGATCAGGAAAAACGCAACCGTAGCGATATTGGCAATGACCGCTCCGATCGTCAGCGCTATGGCAGCCGACTGATCGGCGCTAAAGAGCAGGGTGAAAAACGCCGGCACGAGGTGGAGATCGGCAACCAGCGAAGCGGCAAGAAGTTCAGCCGATAGGAGGTTACGAACGCCGACTTTTAAGAGCGTGCTGATGAGATTGACGCCCGTTGCTATGTACAGATAGACAGGATCGTTGTGGTACAAAAACCCCGCTGCCGTCGTTAGGCTCATTAGCGTAAAGAAAACATAAACAACTTTGCCCCAATCCATACCCTCTCCTTTGCGTTAGATAGCGCCCTTTTCGTATAGTGCGCGCATTCGCTCTTTCTCGGCTTTTGCCTGCGCCTTTTTCGCCTCTTTGCTCTTCCAATCGCTCACATTGAGGTTAAACGGTTTAAGAAGGGCGGCGGCGATAAAGATGGAGCTAAGCGTACCAATAACGATACCAAACATCAGCACAAGCGAGAGCGGTTTAAGCAGCTCGCCGCCGAAAACATAGGTCATCATCACGACAAAAAATGTCGTTAGCGAGGTGAGCGTTGTGCGCGAGAGCGTGCGCGAAATCGCCTCGTCGATCACATTGTCGAGTTTGCTCACGCCCGCCTTGCCAAGCATTTCACGAATACGATCAAAGATGACGATCGTATCGTTTAGCGAGAAGC
>BNUO01000034.1 GCA_025997415.1 Campylobacterota bacterium | reverse complement strand
TGTCTGTAAGCGGACTCGCAATGCCGTGCATATCGCCGATGAGATCATATGCCCACAGCAAAGCGGCGTAGGTTGCAATAGCCGTCGTCGGCTTGCCTTTTTCGGCATCCATGACAGCGCGGACGCCTGTTCCTATGCGTTCCGCCGCATCCGCCACAGTCAATTTACGCCGTTGTCGTGCGGTTTTGAGATTGCCGCCAAGCTGCTTTAGCATTGTTTCGACTGCGTATGGCACAGCTTGCGACAGAGCGTTCTTTTTTGACATCTCGTTTTCCTAACTGCTTTTACAAGCACAAAACGGCGCAAATTATGCACCGTAAAGCATTAATACTCTACTTCAGTGCAGCCCAGTTGTCGGCGATAGCGACGCTGACATCAAGCGGAACGGTGAGTTTGTACGCATTTTTCATCGCTTCGGCTACGATCGCGCTTGCCTCGCTGACAAAATCTTCACGAATCTCAAAGAGCAGTTCATCGTGAATTTGCAGCAAAATCTTGACGCGATCGTCATCTTTGAAACGGTTGTGCAGATCGAGCATTGCGAGTTTGATCAGATCAGCCGCGCTGCCCTGAAAACGGGTATTGACCGCCTCGCGCTCGTGAGCCGCCACAAACCGATCGCCCGCATTGGCAAAATTGAAATTGCGCCGTCTGCCCAGAAGCGTGGTAACAAACCCGTTTTGATGAACCTCTGTTTTGATACTCTCCAGATATGATTTTGTCGTCGGAAACTTCGCAAAATAGTTAGTGATCACCTCTTTGGCTTCGGCGGAACTAATGCCAACATCGGTGGCGAGTTTGCGCTGTCCCATACCGTAAATGAGTCCAAAATTGACAGCTTTTGCGATGTGTCGTTTGCCCTCCGCGCCATTAGCAAAGAGCAGTTTGGCGGTTTCGGCGTGAATGTCGCGGTGGTTTTTGAACGCCTCGATCATCGTGCTATCGCCGCTAAAGTGCGCCAGCAGCCGCAGCTCAATCTGCGAGTAATCGGCGCTTAGAAGTTTGCAGCCCTCAGCCGCCACAAACGCCCGCCGTATCTGCCGTCCCGTCTCTGTGCGAGTAGGGATATTTTGCAGATTCGGTTCGCTGGAGCTTAGCCGTCCCGTCGCCGTGCCCGTCTGCGTCAGGTGCGTATGCACTCGTTTGGAGCGCGAGGCGATCAGCAGCAGCGGCTCAATGTAAGTCGATCGCAGCTTAAAGAGTTCGCGGTAGCTCAAAATCTCGTTTGCGATCGGGTGGTCAAGCTCGCTTAAAACCGACTCGTCCGTGCTGTAACCCGTTTTGGTTTTTTTCGCAGCGTTCAGCCCCAGCCGCTCAAACAAGATCGCGCCAAGCTGCTGCGGCGAATTGATGTTGAAACTCCCGCCGGCGAGCGTGTAGATCAGCTCCGTGCGCTCCGCGATCTCGTCGTGCATTTTGGTCTGCAAGCGTTCAAGAAACGGCGCGTCGATCATCAGCCCGTTATCTTCCATACTCATTAGCGCGGACATAAACGGCAGTTCGACCGCTCGCAGGTGCGAAACGAGCGCAGGATCGCGCGCGCTAAGCTCATCAAGCAGCAAAAAGTACAGCCGCAGGGTCATAACCGCATCTTCGGAGGCGTATCGCGCCGCGCTGGTTAGCTCCACCTCCGCGAAGCTGTTTAGCCCTTTGGTTACGCTTTTGAAGCTGATCGACTCGTGTGAAAGGTAACGAGCGGCGAGATCGTCCAACCCGTTTGCTTCCGCAGGGTTGATCAGCCATGCGATCAGCAGAGTGTCGTTTTCAACGGTGAGATTTTTCAGTCCCAGCGCGTGGTGCAAGATGTGCAGATCGAACTTTGCGTTCTGCGCGATCACCTTCGATTTTGCAAAGATCGCCGCGATCGCCCGCTTTGCCGCTTCGAGCGAAATCTGTGCGGGCGCGCCCAAGTAGCGATGAGCGATCGCCGCATAGTAGCCCGTATCCGACTCCCACGCGAAGCTAAATCCCAAAATGTGCGCCTTTCGCACATCTAAGCTGTCGGTTTCGGTGTCAAACGCCACGATCGCGCCCTGCGGAATACGATCGATGATCGCATAGAGTTCTGTTTCGTCGGTGATGAGCGCCGAATTAAACGGCTGATCGGTTTTGCCATTTTGCGGCTGATCTTGCGAATGCGAAGGCTGCGCAGTCGCTCCGATAAACGGTTTTTTCTCCGTACGGCGCAGGTTGGCGCGAATGTCGTAACTGGCAAGCAGATCGGAAATGCTGCCGATCGGATCGGTTGGAATGGTAAATGTCGCGCAGTCAAAATCGGTGAGCGCAGCCGTTTCAAGCGTAACGAGGCGGCGCGAGAGAAAGGCGTTTTCGCGGCTTGCCTCCAGAAGCGATCGCATTCGTTCGGGGCTGATCTTCTCAAGATTTTCGTAGATCGCCTCCAGCGTTTTGAACCTGTTGATCAGATCCGCCGCCCCCTTTTCGCCAATACCTTTCACGCCCGGCACATTGTCCGAGCTATCGCCCAGTATCGCCTGAAACTGCGTGAAATCGCGGGGGGCAACGCCAAACTTCGCTACGCAGCCCGCGCTGTCGATCATCTTCTGTTTCACCGCGTCATAGATCACGCATTTGCCGTCGTCGATAAGCTGGTACATATCTTTATCGCTACTGACAATCCGCACGAAGTAGCCTTCGGCAAGGGCGCGTTTGGTGATCGTAGCGATCACATCGTCTGCTTCAAAACCGTTTTGCTGCACGAGCGTAAAGCCCATCTTGCCGATGAAATCAAGCGCGATCGGAATCTGCATTTTGAGCGCTGGATCAGGCTCTTTGCGGTTTGCCTTGTAGCCATCAAAAAGCTCATTGCGAAAGCTCCCGCCGGGGCTGTCGGCAGTAAAAACAAGCAGGTCAAGATCGCCGCCTTTGATCAGCTGCGAGATGTAGTTGATAAACCCCGTGAGCATTCCCGTAGGAAATCCGCTGCTGCTTTTGAGCGCGGGCATAGCGTGAAAGCTGCGAAAGAGAAAGCCGAATGTGTCGATGATGGTGATTGTTTTCATAGCCGTATTCTAAACAAATAGCGGTTTTACACCTCACTTGCTAAAGTTAGGCGAAAGGATAGCCGATGCGTTTTCGATCGTTTCTGTTTCTGCTGGGTTATATACCGATTATGCTTTGCGTTTCGCTTAGCGGATCGCTACTGGGCGTATTTCTGCCGATGAAGGCGCGGTTTTGGTTTCCCAAAGCGGCGTTTTATGCCATAGCGTTTTGTCTGCAAATCACCTGCAACATTCGCTGGCGCTTGGAGGGGCGCGAGAATCTGCCGCGCGAGGGGACATTTGTCGTTGCGGCAAACCACCAGTGCGCGTGGGAGACCTACGCTCTGCAAACGCTGATCGTACCGCTATGTACGGTACTCAAGCGAGAGCTGCTGTGGATACCGATTTTTGGCTGGGCGCTGGCGTTTTTGCGACCGATTGCGATCGACCGCGCAAGCGCGATCAAGGCGACAAAAAAGGTACTCAAAACGGGCGCAGATCGGCTTCATAACGGTATTAGCGTACTGATCTTTCCGGAAGGCACGCGCGCGCCGATCGGCGTAGAGCGAGAGTTTAAGCGCAGCGCGGCACATCTGGCAAAAGAGGCGGGAGTTCCCGTTGTGCCGATCGCGCACAATGCGGGCGAGTGCTGGCAGCACCAAACGCTCTTGAAACGCAGCGGAACGATTGTGATCAGCGTGGGCGAGCCGATCGCGACAGAGGGCAGAAGCATAGAGGAGATTCACGCGCTATATACAAGCTGGATCAAGGCGGAAATGAAAAACCTCGCCAGCGGATAACTAGCGAGGCGAGGCTGTCTATCGCTCCAGCGGAACTTTGCTATCGCGCCCAAGCCAAGCCAGAGCGGAGAGCGCAGCGAGGGTGATCAGCGCAGGCGGAAGCCACCACGGAACGGGCACAGGATCGCCGCTGGCGTAGGAGTGCATACCCGCTAGGTAGTAATTGACGCCGAAATAGGTCATCAAAATCACGAAGAATCCAAGTACGCTGGCAAGCGCCAGAGCGTAGAGGCTCTTTGCCGAAGGGATAAACCGCAGGTGGAGGATTGTCGCATAGACAATCATGCTAATAAGCGTCCAAGTCTCTTTGGGGTCCCAGCTCCAGTAGCGCCCCCACGACTCGTTTGCCCAGATCGCGCCAAAGATATTGCCGATCGACAGAAGCGCCAAACCAAACATCATGCTCATCTCGTTAATGCGCATAATGTCTTTGATCGCGTAATCAAGCCGCCATATTCTGCGAAGCGCAAAGAGTGCAAGCGCGATCAGACCCAGCAGCATTGAGAGTCCCAAGAAGCCGTAACTGCCCGAAATGACGCTCACATGGATCGTCAGCCAGTAGGATTTGAGCACGGGTACAAGCGTGGTAATCTGCGGATCCATGGCGCTTAGGTGTGCCGTCATTGTCGTGAAACCCGCCATTAGCGTAGCGGCAGGCAGCGCAAATGCGCTTGTTCGCGCAAAGATAAGCCCCGCCAAAAGCGTAGCCCACGCGATGTAGATGATCGACTCGTAGCCGTTTGACCAAGGCGCGTGATCGGAGACATACCAGCGAAGCCCCAGCGCAAAGGTGTGAAACAGAAACGCCAGCACAACGATCGCTACAAATAGCAGACGAAGCAGCTTGAATGAGCCGCTTGCCTTGGGAAACAGAACGGTCATAAACGCAAAGATCAGCAGTATAAGCCCAGTAAGAAAATAGACGGGCATTAGCAGATCGAACGGATTTAAGCGGTTTAGCGTGATCTCGGCATTGACGCGAGTTTGACTGGGGATAATCGCCGCGCCGTTACGCGCCTGATAGCTTTTGAGCGCGTCCAACGCCTCGTTAGCCTTCGCCCAACTGCCGTCGGTTTGGGCGGCTTTGAGCGCAACCAGATATTCGTGTAGCGTCGTTGCCGCCTCTTTGACATCGGCAGGCGAGAGCGACTCCATCATCTGCGGCGGCGCGATCCATGTAAAGCGCGGATCGTTTTTGATCGGAATAATGCGCAAAAGATAGCTCTGATAGACGAGATAGGCGATATTGACCCGTTCATCGATCTTGATGATCTCCTTTTGAAACTTGGAGCGATCGGAATCTTTGGTGCGCGAGGCTTCGCTTGCATGCTCGGAGAGTTTGTAGCTGTAACCTTGCTCGGTGTCATTTGCCTGAAATTCAAAAAAGTCCTCGAACGCCGCCTCTTTTGCATTTGCGTCCAGCCCCAAGAGTAGCGCAACTTCAGGGTGTCCGACGCGGATCATCTTCACCTGCTGCCACTCCCTAGGCGCGCTCATCATTCCCAAAAACACTTGAGACGCGCTAAGGCTCTTGAAGCTGCTCCTGCCCGTCATTTTGCTCACCGCGTCGATCGCCAATGTGTCCATCGGCTTGACGCGCCCGCCATTATCCTGAACGAGGAGCTTTGAAAAATGTTCGGCGTGCGAAGGATCGACAATGCCCAAAATCCGATCGTCTGCAACCCCGTTGTTGGGAGCAAAGAGGGCAAACAGGGCGGCGATCAGTAGTGCGCCGAAACGGTGTCGGCGAGCTTTGTCCAGTTCGCTTGCGATCTGCCTAAAGCGGCTCTTGGGTGAGAAGAACGCCGCGAAAAATCCTAGCGAGAGGATCGTGTAACCCAGATAGGTGATCCATACGCCCGGATCGTTGGATACTGAAAGTACCGTGCCCTCTTCGTCGCGATCGTAGGAGGATTGGTAGAAGCGAAAACCTTTATGCACGAGGATATTGTTCATATAGATTCTGTGCTGCTCGCTAATGTCGCCGTCAATAAGCGTTACGCGGCTTTCGTATGAGCTGGGCGACTGGCTGCCTGGGTAACGCTCCAGCAGGAAGCGATCGAGTTTGAGCGAAAATGGCAGTTCGATCGCCGCCGAGCCGTAGTTGAGTACAAATGGTCTGCCCGCAAGTTCGATCTCCGCGCTTTGACCTGTCATTCCGCCGCCGCCAAGCAGCGCAACCTCTCTCGTCTCGCCCTTATGCGAAGCCTCCAGTACAACGGCGCTAACGCCTGTTTTGGTCGTTGCTTCGACGATCTGGCGGCTTGCCGCGCTGAAATGCTCTCTAAGCACGACATTGATCCCATCGAGCGTCGCGTAGAGGCGGCGCGTATCAAACGGATGAACTGTGTGAGCGATCAGGCTGGTCGTCGCCTGCGTATCCATATCGATCTGCGTTAGATCGCTGTATGCGCGGATCGTGAGCTGGTCTTGATCGCGCGAGATGACGATCGACGGTTTTTCGGTATCCGCGCTGTTGCTAAATGCCAAGATCACCGTGCCTAGGTCGATGTATTCGCCTTCAAAAAGTTCAACGGGGATCGGTTCTGTGCCGCCCGTGCTGATTAGTAGTGAAACAAAAGCGTTTCCGCCGCTTTCGGGCAGCACTTTTTCAGTCGCGTTTGCGTAGAAGGCTTTTGTTTTGACTACGATCGGTGCGCCGCCGCCGAGATTGGCGCTAAACTCGTAGCTAGGCGCGGAGATTGGCGAGAGCATAACGGGAAACGCGGCGTTTAGACCGCTGCTTGAAATCCTGATATAGCTTTCGCTACTGAGGATCAGGTTGGAGCTTTCGCCGTTTCTGATGTGCATCGTCCCTTCGTAGCCGAAGTAGCGGGTGATAAACGCGCCGAAGATGATGATGAGGATCGAGGCGTGAAAGACGAAGATCGAGAGCTTGCGCCACATTGAAAACCGCACCATATTGGCAATGAGCGTAACCGCTAAAAGAAAGATCGCGGCTTCAAACCAGCGGCTGTTATAGACAGCGGCACGGGCGGCAGACGAGCCGAAGTCGCTTTCGATAAAGGTTGCAACCGCAGAGCTAACTGCGATAACGAGCAGCAGAATGAGCGCGGTACGCATAGAACTAAAGATGTGAAACAAGATTTTGAAGATTGACATTGAATAGTCCGTTCTCAAGGATTTTGAAGTCTCGTAGTGTAGTCAAATGCCGCTGATCGCGCTAAAGCTGCCAATTAACGGGCGTTATGCCGTGCTTTGCGAGGTAGTCGTTTGCTTTGCTAAAGTGTTTGCAGCCGAAAAATCCGCGATACGCCGAGAGGGGCGATGGGTGGGGCGCGGTTAAGATGAGATGGCGCGAGCCGTCGATAAGCGTTCGTTTCTTCTGCGCGTAGCTGCCCCAGAGCAGAAAAACGAGGGCGTCTCGCTCGCGGCTTAGCGCCGAAACGCACTCATCGGTAAACCGCTCCCAGCCGTGATTTTGGTGCGATCCTGCGTGGTTTGCCTCCACAGTCAGCGTGGCGTTTAGGAGCAGTACGCCCTCTTTTGCCCAGCTTTCCAAAAAGCCGTGCTGCGGCGGCGTGAAGCCGACATCGCTTTGCAGTTCGATATAGATGTTGTGCAGACTCGGCGGTACTGCGATGCCGTTTTGCACTGAAAACGCCAGCCCGTGCGCTTGAGCTTCGCCGTGGTATGGGTCTTGTCCCAAGATGACAACTTTGACGCTCTCAAATGGCGTGAGATCGAAGGCGCGAAACCACTGCGAACCGAGCGGGTAGATTCGCCGTCCCGCTTCGCGCTGGCTGATTAGAAACGATCTTAGTTCTTGCATATACGGTTTGGTTAGTTCATCGCCAACTTTTGCAAACCAACTCGCCTCCATCGATCTATTTAACCGCCTTTACCGCGCTAAAAAACTGCTCTATATGCAAGATAAAATCTGCTTCGATCGCACTAGGTTTGTATGATCGTTCAAGTTGATCGCCAACAACTCTAATCCCAACCGTTTTTGCCTGCGCCAACTGCGCTAGATCACCTAAGCTAAGCAGCCCGTGAGCGCGTTCGGAAAAGTCCGACGAGCAACCGACTTCGCTGTCGCAATCGGTCGATTGATACGATTTTGAACCGTTTTCAAGCGCTATGACGATCATTGTTTCATCATTGACAAGTAGTGAAATCTCTCGCATTGGATCGTAGAATGTATGACCGCGAACGAGCGTATTGAATCGATCGGTTACGCTAAGCGTTACAAAGCTATCTTTTGCGGCTGCGTTGTAGGAGAGATCGATGTATAAACCGTTGAGATCGTCGTATTGATCGCCGTTGATTGTCTGATTTGAAGCGCGGTTATAACTGGTACTGATCGTGCGATCGCGCTGTTCGTAACTCTTGCTTGAATGATCGGTGATGGCAAAGGGTACTTTCGCAAAGCAACCCAACAGTACTAGCGCGATCAGGGCGATCGCGAATTTTCGTAAAATCATCATTTGCCTCTTTGGTGACAGAGGGGGGAATCGAACCCCCGACCTTAGGGTTATGAATCCTACGCTCTAACCGCCTGAGCTACTCTGCCATATTGTGCGGCGTACAAAACGAGGCGCGGATTGTACGCACTTTACACTTAAACAAACCGATAAATTAGCGGCTGATCTCTGCGATAAATTGAAGCGCGGCTTGCGGAATAAGCTCTAAACTAACAACTCGATCAACGCCGCCGAGTTCGATCGCCACCTTTGGCATACCAAAAACGACGCAGCTTTTTTCATCTTGCGCGATTGTGCGAGCGCCCTGCTGGTGCATATCGAGCATTCCTCTTGCGCCATCGCCGCCCATACCTGTCAAAATCACGCCGACAGCGTTGTGTCCCGCGCAATGTGCAACCGAATGAAACAGTACATCAACGCTTGGGCGATGCCCCGAAACTTTTTCGCCGCCGCCGAGTTCGACATGGTAACGCGCTCCGCTTCGACGAAGAACCATATGGCGATCGCCCGGCGCGATCAGCGCTTGGCTCATCACGACGCTATCGCCGTCCTTTGCCTCTTTGACATCGATCTCGCAGAGCGAATCAAGCCGCTGCGCAAACGGTCCGGTAAAACTCGCGGGCATATGCTGCACAATCACAATGCCCGGCGTGTTGCGCGGCAGACGAATTAGCACCTCTTTAAGCGCCTCCGTGCCGCCTGTGGAAGCTCCAATGGCGATCAGTTTCTGCGTCGTTTCAAATAGCGCCGCAAGCGAAGCTATTTTGACCTCTGCGGGTGGAATCTTCTGGCGCACTCTAGCGCTTGCCGCTGCACGAACCTTCTCTACGAGTTCTTTTCCTATCTCATCGCCGCCACTATAGATATTGGCGTGCGGTTTTGTAACGAAATCCACCGCTCCTGCCTCCAATGCATCTAATGTGGTTTTTGCACCATCTCTGGTTAGCGATGAACACATCACGACAGGCGTTGGTTTGTATTGCATCAACTTGCGTAGAAATGTTACCCCGTCCATTCTTGGCATCTCAACATCAAGGCAGATCACATCGGGGCTAAGGTCGATCACCTTGTCCCGCGCCACGAACGGATCAGGAGCGGTTGCGATCACCTCAATGTCAGGTTCGGCGTTGAGAATCTGCGAAATGACCGTTCGCGCCGTTATGCTGTCATCGACGACCAAAACACGAATCGCCATTACACATCCTCGTATTCGCCCGTGTAGCGAAGCAGGATTTTATTTGTATCGCTCTGCATTAAAATCCTCCTGCCGCGAGTTCCGCCCGTATCCTCCGCGATAATGCGAATGTGGTGCTTAGCCAAAATCTCCTTGGCAATGATGATGTTTTTTTTACCGATCATCATATTTTCAAGGTTGGTTTTGTTGATGTTCGCGCCTCCAAAGAGCTTCGCTTCCATATTCGTCGTCTGGCAACCGATCGAAACCATCTGTTCGATCATCTTGGGAATTGAGACATTGCCAAACTTGGGACTTTGCAAGCCATTTCCGTTCCAAAGCGGCAGCAGATAGTGGTTGAGCGCACCGATTTGATGGTGGCGATCGTATAGACAGACGCCAACGCACGATCCGAGTACGGTAGCGATCTCCATCGGTTTTTCAGAGGCGATAAAAATCTCGCCTACATGAATGAACTTGCGTTCGTAACCTTCCATGATCACTTACAACTCCATTGTCTTGCCGTCAGCGTCGTCAAAGAAAAACTCATTACCGCCGACACCTGAACCGGTTGCCTCTTCGCTCTGAACAAACGGAAGCGAAATCGTGAAAATCGTATCGCCCTCAACGCTGGTAAAACCAACGCTGCCCTCCATCGATTCGGCAAAACCGCGCACAATGCTAAGTCCAAGTCCCAGCCCAAAACTCGTGCGGGTTTTACTCTGTTCAAGTTTGGTGAAACGGGAAAAGACTTGATTTGCGTATTGCGCTTTGATCGCCTCGCCCGCATTTTCAACGCTAATGGCGTAGTCGCTTTCTCTTCGCGTTAGCCTAACGGCGATCTTGCTCTCAACGAACGCATATTCGCAGGCGTTAGAGATGAGATTTAAGAGCATAATAAACACTTTGTTGCTATCGCTGATAAAATCCGTATCGTCGCAGGTTGTGAGAACTACGCTTAACTTTTTGTCCGAGACGATGTAGCGAAAAATTGTAACCACTTCATCAAAAATCGATCGAAAGTTGATTCTCGCATAGTGGCTGGCGATCAACCCCTCTTCGATCTCGATTGCTGAAAAGATGTTTTTTAGCTGAAAGTCAAGATTGAGCAGTTCGGAGTTGAGCATTGTAACGATCGCGTCAAAACGATCTTGATTTTTCTTGTTTGCCAAAATCTCGGCGATATTCAAAAGAGAGGAGATCGGGTTATTAAACTCGTTTTTGATCAAAGAGAGAAACCGATCTTTGATCGATTCCGCCTGCTTTGTTCGTTCGTTAAGTTCTAGGAGCTTCTTGGTCATAAACTCCATCTCTTTGATCAGCGCGGTCTTTTCGCCAAAGCGTCTTGCAACCTCGCCTAGCAGTTCATCGTCGGTCGTTGTCGTATCGATCGCCGTTTCATGTCCTTTTACATCTTTTGGTAGATTGACGGACGCAGCAGCTTAAACTCGTCCTTATTTCGCGTAAGCGACTCGCTGTGTCCTACAAACAATATACCGTCTTCAACGAGTATCTTGTGGTAGTTGCTGATGAGCTTTTGCTGTGTTTCTGGATCGAAATAGATCATCACATTTCTACAAAAAATAATGTCAAACTGATGTCCAAAACCGACAAAACTATCATAGACGAGATTGAACATTCTAAATGTAATGAGATCGCGAAGCATCTGCACTACTTGGTAACTTTTGCCATCACCGCTTTTGCGCGTTTCAAAATATGACGCGATCATATGTTTTGGTACGCCTTGAATATCTTTTTCTTCGTAGATTCCGCTCTGCGCTTTGGTTAAAACCCGTTTGGAAATATCGGTTGCCAAAATCTTGATCTGCCACTGCGAAAAATCGTGAATGTGCGAATGCAAAAACATAGCGATCGTGTATGGTTCTTCACCGCTTGAGCATGCAGCCGACCAGATCCGAAGCGTTTTATCTTTCTTTGTCGCCAAGATCGCCGGAAGACTTTCGCTTAGATAGTCCCACTGCGAACTTTCGCGGAAAAACTGCGTTACATTGGTGCTGATCGCGCTGATTAACTGAAACTCCTCTTCGCCCGTTGTATCGTTGATCATATAGTCAAAATACTGTTTATACGAGTCAAGTCCAAGCTGGCGAAGCCGTTTAGAAAGCCTGCCTTGCACAAGCGTAATCTTGTGATCGGCAAGCGAAATACCAACATTTTTATAGACATAGTCTTGAAAAAGTTTGAACTCCTGTTGAGATATGGTGTGGTTAGTCATTGTAAAGCCCTTCAACATTGATAATTAGCGCAATCTCGCCATTGCCCATGACAGCGCCTCCTGAAACCTCTTTGAGCGTTGCCAGAGCGTTGCCAAGCGGTTTGATCACCACCTGTTGCCGACCGACTAACTCATCAACAAGGATAGCAAAACGACCTTTTTCGTTTTCGGCGCAGACGAGCGTACTTTCGTGGATCGGTGGCGTTTCATCGTTGAGGTGCAGTTTGTGGTTAAGCCGTACAACGGGCAGCAACTCGCTTCGCAGATTGACAAACTCGCCCTTGCCCTGCGCGGTATGGACGATCTCTTTGCTTGGACGGAGCGATTCGATGATCGAAAGCGTTGGGATAATGAAAATCTCCCTGCCGCTCCTAACGAGCATTCCATCGATGATCGCCAGCGTCAGCGGCAGCAGTATGCGAAATGAGCTTCCCTTGCCGGGCGTGGATTCGATCTCAATTTTGCCGTGCATCGCTTCAATACTGCTATGAACGACATCAAGCCCCACGCCGCGCCCTGAAATATCGCTGATCTTATCCGCAGTCGAAAAGCCTGCTTGCAAGATAAAGCTAAAGACCTGCGCGTCAGTTAGATCGTCGTCCTCTTTTGCAAGCCCCCGTTCGATCGCCTTTTTCAAGACCGCATCGCGGTTGATCCCGCGCCCGTCGTCGCTGACTTCGATCGCGATATTGCCGCCCTTGTGATGTGCGCAGAGCGTTACGATGCCGTTGTCCTCTTTGCCCGCTTTGCGGCGATCCTCTACGGTTGCTTCCACGCCGTGATCGATAGAGTTTCTGATCAGGTGGATTAGCGGATCGGAGAGCTGATCGACCATTGTTTTGTCGATCTCTGTATCTTCGCCGATCACAACGAGGTGAATCTCTTTATTGACCTTTTTGGAGGCGTCTCGCACAACGCGCCGCATCTTCTCAAAGGTGTCTTTTATGGGCACCATTCGCAGGCTCATGACACGGCTTTGGATCAGGCGCGTGATCTTTGAAAGCGTTTCGATAGCCCTTCGCAGCCCCTCGTCTTCGAGATCGCGGATTAGACGGTTTTCTGCCAAAAAGTTCTGCGCGATCACAAGTTCGCCGATCGAATCAAACAGCTCGTCTAGCTTTGAAGTGTCGATCTTGACAAATGATTTTGCGTCGGTGTTGTGTGAAATCTCTGTCTTGGGCGCGGCGGCTGCGGATTGACGAACCGCTTCGGTTTTGACCTCCGGTTTAACTTCCGCCTTGACCTCTGGTTTAACTTCCGCTTCTGCGACAGGCGCTTCGGCTTTGGGCGTTTCTACCGCAGCCGAAACAGGCGCTTCAGCGGGTTTAGGAGTTTTAGCAGGTTCTGCCTCTGTCGCTTCGACCTTTTGCTCTTGCGGCTTGATCTCGTATTCGTTATCTTCGAGAAACTCAAAAACCTCTTTAATCGTATCGAACGGCGCTTGGCTATCAAGCCTGATGATCACACTAGAGATGACGCAGTCTTGCGGATTAAAATGCTCTAACGGCGGCACTTGGGTTAGATCCCAGACCGACTCCACGATCGAGCCGTATTCGCTTAAAAGCCTAAAGAATGTGGCGTGATCGTAACCGCGAAAGTAGATGTCTCTGTCGGTTTTGAGCGTGATCTCATAGATCGACTCGCTGCTTAGAGGAGGCGGCGGTGGCGCGGGCGGAGGAGGTGCGGGCGTATTGCCAAACTCGCTTGCCAGATCCTTTTGCGGCTCAGGCTGCACGCTTGGAGCTGGCGGCGGTTGGGATTTGGACCCTTTGCCCTCCAGTATGGCGATGATCTCATCAAGGCATTTCTGGTAGTTTTCCGGTTCGCCTTCAGTCCCGTTGGTTTCGTAGCCCATAACCGCTTTGACCATATCCACCGATTCCAAAAACAGATCGATCGTTTCACGAGTGATCTCATCGTCGCTCGATCGGTAGTAATCAAGTACATCTTCAAACTTGTGTACGAACTTGCCCAGCCGCGTAAAGCCGAAGCTGTTGGCGCTCCCTTTTAGTGTATGCACGCCTCTAAAAAGCTCGTTTAGAATGCTCTTATCGGTCGGTGATTCTTCAAAATTGAGTATCTCTATATCAAGTTTTTCGATGATCTCGTTTGCTTCCTCAAGGAAGATGTTTTTTAGTTGCTCTTTGTCCATGGAGCCTCCCATCGCAGCTTACCGACACCGCTTAGCGTAAAACTCTCGTCATCAAAAAGCGGAATATCCAGCGTTGGCTTAGAAACTTTCATCGAAGCGAGCAGTCCAAAGAGCGATGACGACATAAACGAGTCATGATCGCCGCCGTCAATGTCGATTCCTTCGATAAACTCTAATCTCGGCTTGATAAAACTAAAGAGCTCCTGTACCTCCGATAGATCCGAATCAATCGAAACTACCAAGCGATCTCCATCAATATACATAGCTCAACTCCTATGGATTTTTGCTTGTGTGTTCCAACTCCGCAAGCTCTTTTTCGTTGAAGATATTGTCCAGATCCATCACCATAATCACCTCTTTTTCAGTACGGATCATCTTGGTAATGCAACTACTATCAACCCCGCTTCCAAAGCTCGTAGGTTCGCTCATCTGTTCGCTTGTGGCGTTGCAAACCTCTTCGACATGATCGACGACGAAGCCGATATTGTCGCTTTTGATCCGCACGATGATGATCGCCGTGTGCATCGTAGGCTCAATTTCGGGCATATTAAATCTAGCCCGCATATCGACAACGGGAATGATCACGCCGCGCAGATTCATTACGCCGCGCAGGTAGGGCGGCGATTTGGGAATGCGCGTGGTTTTCATCAGGGCGATGATCTCTTTGACAACGACGATATTCACGCCGTAGCACTCGCTGCCCAGATAGAATGTCAGAAACCGTTCCGTGTTTTTTGTGCTTTCGTTTTTAGCCATGATTAGATTCCCAACACCATTTTGATTGACTTGAGCAGTTTTTCGTTGCTAAAGGGTTTGACCATCCAGCCTGTTACTCCGATCGCTCTACCTTCCGCTTTCTTGTCCGCGCTACCTTCGGTTGAGAGTACTAAGATCGGCTTGGTTTTGAAGTGGGCGTGGTTTTTGAGCGCCGCCGCAAGCTCCAGCCCGTTCATCTGAGGCATATTGATGTCGGTGATGAGCAGATCGAAATCCACCTCCATTGCCAACGCCTTATCCAGAAACTCTCTCGGGTTTAGGTAGGTCGCAAAGCTGATCGCACCGCTCTTGCTTAGCTCGTCCAACGCCATTTCAGCAGTCGCCAAGATGGTCTTTGAGTCATCTACCAGAATCACTCGTTTGCCCATTTGAATCCTTTCTGAATACTCACATAATTTGGTTAGCTTACACAAAATAACCAAAAAGTACCAGCGGCAGAAGGGCAATAGCTATAAAATAAACGAAACTCAAGTTGTTAAGAGGTGGGATATGGAGGCAAAGAAGGTTCATGGCGCTGAAGAGGTGCTTCCGATACGCATATTGATTGTTGATGATTCTGATGAAATACGGGCAATGTTCAAGATGATCTGCGCGAAGATCAACGGCGTTAAGATAGACGAAGCGGTCAATGGCGAAGACGCGCTCGACAAGGTTGAGCAGTTTAGCCCGCACCTCGTGCTAATGGACATTATGATGCCCGTGATGGACGGCTTTGAAGCAACCAAGCTGATCAAAGAGCGATACCCTAGCATTGTGGTCGTTGTCGTTACGGCGCTGATCGATGAAGATGTGGAGCGCAGACTGCGACGAATTGGCGCGGCGGGCTATCTGCACAAGCCGATCACCGATCCCAAGCTCACTCGCGTACGAATTGCCAGTTTTGTTTCGTACCTGCGCGTTACGCACGGGGCAAACGGCACGATCCTTTCGCAGCGGACTTCAGCAAATCCGTTCAACAGTTCCATTCGGGTTATCCGTACGACCGCCGCGATCGCGAGTGGCGATGATATGATGGACTTTAACATCTGGCTGACCGAACGGTATATGGTCGGACACCGTATGCAAGACTCGATCTACCGTTTGGAGACATCGCTACTGATCGATGTTGTCTCCGCGTCGCTCAAACAGCACATACCGGTAACAATCTGGGTTGAAGAGAGCTTTGAAGAGATCTATCTCGGCGTTTCGGTCATGACGGGTATTGATATGAGCAAACTTTACGATGATTACGCGCTCATTCTCAAACACGACCGATTTGTGCGAATCGACGAATCGTGGTTGTATATTCGTCTATCGCTTCGCGAAGATAAGTCGCCTGCGATCGAAGAGGCGAATGCAAAAGTTGCGGCGGCGACTGTCAAGACCGATCCAAAACCAGCGGATAAACCCGTTGCCGACACGCAGCCGACTGCTGCTACGGCAAAGAGCGTTCGCACGATCGATGCTGCCGAAGCGCAGATGCTCCGCCACTCCGAAGTCGAAAAACTTTCCGCCGTGGCATACTGCGATGGGCTTAACGAAGGCGACCTATACGAAGTTCAAGATATGCACGATGTCGAAGACGAATGGATGCAGATTCTAGGCGATCTTGACGAGGAGTTTAGTATCGCGGTGTTTCGCAGACTGGGCAGTTCAATGATGAGCTATTCAACTGTGGTCAAGAAGTTCTTCGAGTTTGACACGCTTTCGTATGCGCTTGTGGCAATGAGCAAGCTAGTTAGTGAGATTGGCGAAGATGCGGCAAATCGCGTTAGTCCGCCGCTTCTGATCACGCTAATGCGCGGTATGCTTGATGATATGAAAAAGTGGCGCGATACGATCTTTATTTCACGAAGCACGCTTGACATTCACTATCTTGACGCTTCGCTTCTAAGCTCGTGCATGCAGATCGAATCAATGCTGCTTAACAGCAATGTGAAGGTGGGTGATGACGATGACGATAACGATCTGGAGCTGTTTTAGGATCGTTGGAATCGTTTTTGCTTCACTCCAGCACTAGGAGACGCCCAATATGACGGTAATGCTGCATGCTAAAGAGATTCGCGTCAGTGTTGAGGAGGGGTCGATCCATCATCTGATCATCAAAAACTTCGTGGCGCGCTACTTTAGCTCCGTAGTTCGCCGCGATGACGCGATGATCATTATGCACAGAGATTCCGAAGTGGCGCAGAAGCGCTATTTCTTTCAGTGGCTCTACTCCGCATATGGCAAACAGCGGCAAAATCTCCCCCCCGCGTTTATCAAAATGCTCCAAAGCGCCGTAACCTTTCCGATCTTTGTGCGGATTTTGGGTCTGGCTAGACCCGTAACGAGTATCAGCGTACGGTTGTGGCTGCCAAGCGGCGTGAATGGCAACTTTGCGATCGCCATTGAACCCGCAAGCTCGCTGGCGGTCAATTTCTTTCACCACAGCTTCCTGCGGCATATCACGAGGCGGATCGCCGCTAATGAGTTTGAGATCGCGGCAAACGAGGCGAGTTTGGCAACGCTAAGCGAACTCTTTACTCGCAAGCAGATCCTTGCGCAGCCCGTATCGTTTAGCTATGACAAAGCGTCGATCGACAGGCTTTTTAGCAGGCAGAGCGCTAAAACCGAACGAAACGAACGCAAAGAGCGGTTTTTCTCGCTGGTGATCGAAGAGGAGACGAAACTCAAAAACGCCTACCAACTGCTCGGCGTACCGATGAACGCAAACGAGGAGACGATCAAGCAGAGCTACCGCAAACTGGCGCTTCGTTACCACCCCGATCGCACCTATGCAAACGGCGAAGCGGCGATCGCGGAAAATACCAAACGGTTTTATATGATCAACGACGCGTACGAACAGATCTGCACGCATTTAAGCAGCGTTTAAGCCTGATAAAACACCGTTCCAAAGCTCATAATCTCCGTTTTTTGCTCCAAATCGTTGATCGCGTTAAAGTTTTTCAGATCGATTTTGAACGGCAGTAGCAGATCGTCAAGATCCTCTTCGATCCTCTCCAGTAGCTCATCGGTGATATTTGCGCCTTTTAATGCAAAGTTGATATTGGAGTAGGGCTTATAGGTGTTTCTAGCCCGCGAACCGTAGAGCATAACTGTAGTGATCGCCCTGTAACGCGCAAATACCGCTCGCAGCGATGAGATATCCTGATCGCGCAAACCGTAGTTCATATTTTGCTCTTCATCGTGTTTCTAAACTTCATCAGTTCGGGAAAAAACCGCTCGGCGATCAGTTTCGCGTAGTGTTCAGGTTTTGCGGCGCGAGTTGCGATCATCTCCATCCAGAGATAGCCGTCGTCAAACAACTGCATGGCAAACGCCTCGCGGGTTGCGGCGCGATCGCTGTTTGCAACGGGGGTGTCGTTTTCGACGGCGTAATCGTGCATAACCCGCCACGCCATATCGTGGGATAGCTCAAACCGTTCAATCAAACCCCGTTCTATGGTTTCAAGCGCTGTGTGATTGTCGGGCGACTGAAGAAACTCTACAACGGCTGAAAGATCGTCAAGCGCGGCAGTATAAGCAAGAAGTTTCGTCTGGATCGTTTGAACCATTAGAACTCCGCAGCGTTTTGTAGCTGCGCAGCGCCGATCAGGTTTGCGTTATCGCCTAGCGTTGAAAGCTCAATGTTTGCTTTTGAGGCGGGCTTGAAGGCTGATTTTAGAGCGTGCTGCGCGTGGTTTAGTATCACGGGATTTTTCACAGCAACACCACCGCCAAGCACGATCGTTTCAGGATTAAAGAGCGCGGCGACGGTTTGAACGGCATGCGTAACGCCGCGAAAAAATCGTTCATAGATGTAGTTCGCGTTTGGATCGCCGCCCACCAGCGGCACAAGATCGCTCAGTGTTGCGGCATTGATACCAAAATGGGCGCACAGTTTTGCAACTCCGCTTCCGCTTGTCGATAGCTCCAAGCAGCTTGCGCCGCCGCAGCCGCAGGCAAATGGCGCGGATTCAAATGGAATGTGTCCGATCTCGCCCGCGAAGTTTTTTGCGCCGCTTAGGAGTTTGCCATCTTCTATGAACGCGCCTCCGATTCCCGTACCGATATAGACGACAAATAGCGATCGGCACTCTGGACGCAGTGCGGCTTCGGCAAGCGCGGCGCATTTTAGGTCGTTGTTGATCGCGGCTGGGAGATTGAAACGATCCCTGATCCAGAGCGGAAAAGAGCTGCCCGCTAGTGCGCCCAAGTCGATATTTGGCGCGGAAGCGATCACGCCGTTTGTAACCTGACCTGCGAAACTAACGCCGATAAAATCGATCGCGTATGCTCCGATCGATTCGGTAATCAGCGCTTCTAAATGCTCTTTTAGATTGCCATCTTTGGTGGAGTGCGTGTCGTTAAAGACAATTCCGCTATCTACAATCCCGCTGCCTTCAAAACAGGCGCGCCTGATCGTTGTTCCTCCGATGTCAAATGCCAGCTTCAATCACGAATCCAAATGCCAAAATGAATGCCTTCAAAGAGCGAATGGCGCTCTTCGAGATCGGACAAAACAGTTTCGTCGATTCCCCGTTCGATCATATCGGTTAGGCGAATAAAGTCCGCGATGTGCTCTCTAGTGCGCTTCGTGGCGTACTCAACCGCCGTCCCTGTGGTGATGAGAAACGCCCAGTCGCTTGCCTGCGCTAAGAGCAGTTCGCGGTTCATCTGATCGAGCAGGCGGCAGACGAGCGGATCGGTTTCGTTTCTAAAGCGGGTTGCAAGCGTCTGCATCGTATCCGCCATTTTGTGCAAATGCGGGTAGATCCAGTCGTTTTGCGGGTTGATCCAGACATCAAAATAACCGTCTTTGCCCCAACTTGACGGGCTTGGGTGGATCATCTGATTAGTCGGGTAGATCTCCAGATATTCGCGCGGCGTAATCGGCTCAACAACGCCGTTTTTGTGCATCTCTTTGAATAGATTGTAGATGAACTCCGGTCCCTCAAACCACCAGTGCCCAAACAGCTCCGCGTCATACGGCGAGACGATCAGCGGCGGACGATCCATATAGTTTGCAAGGTGTTCGATCTGCTTTTCGCGGTTAAAGTGAAAGTTTGAGGCGTGTTCCCGCGCTCTTTCAAAGGCGATCTTCGGTTTATAGACCTCTTTGTAACCGCCCTGCGCGGTAATACGGTGGTATTTCAGCCCTGTGAAAACCCTCGTACCATCGGGGCAGATGTATGGCGAGATGTAATCAAAATCGAGATCGTAGCCGATGTCGCGGTAGAAATCGCGGTAGTCGGGATCGCCCGGATAACCGCTGATCGAACTCCACACTTGACGGCTGGATTCGGGATCGCGACCAAACGCGGCAACGCCGTTTGGCGTAAAGACAGGCGCGTACAGACCAAATCGTGGGGTAGGGCGAGCGTAGATCAGACCGTGCGATTCGAGGAAGAAAAACTCAATGCCCGCTTCGTCAAGCAGTTTATCGACCCCTTCGTAGTAGGCGCATTCGGGCAGCCAGATACCTTTTGGCTTGACGCCGAGATACTTTTCGTGAGTTCGGACGGCGACTGCGATCTGAACGCGAACGGCTTTTTTCCGCTGCTAAGCGTCAATGAACAA
>BNUO01000033.1 GCA_025997415.1 Campylobacterota bacterium | reverse complement strand
AAGGGTCTAACGGCGCTCTTTTGGAGCTAAGATAACCGCCGGGCAGATAGCCTTTGAAGCGGTCAGGGTCAGGGTTTGTTACCAGCGCATTCAGCCCATCTTCGGTCGATGGATACTCGCCGTTGTCCATTTTGTACATCTCTAAACCCTGCTTGATATTCTGCATTGCCGTACAAGCGATTCTCTGTCTCGCCTGCTCGCCTTGACCAAGTATATTTGGCGCGATGAGCGCTGTCAGCAGCCCCAAAATGATAATCACAACCATCAACTCCATCAGCGAAAAGGCTCGTCTGCTCCGTTTTTTCATACCGTCTCCGTATCTATTTGTCGCGTATTGTATAATTTTTCTATAAAAAGACAAAATAGGAGTGTTCCGCGTGAAACTAGTACTCGTTGGCGCAGGAAATATGGGCGAAGCGCTGCTCAATGCTTGGGAGAATAGCCACGATATGATCGTTGTGGAGCGCAACGATCGTACGCGAAAGCTGATTGCCGAGCGACACCGCAAATGCCTCGTTCTCGGCGTTGGCGATCAGTTTGCCGTAAGCGATCGTGTTGTCGTTTTGGCGGTCAAACCGCAGGCGATCGATGGCATTAAGCTCGGCGGAAAAGCGCACGCGATCATCTCGATTATGGCGGGAGTAACGCTGAACACTCTGAAGCTGCGATTTAACGCCGATAGTTTTATCCGCGCAATGCCAAACCTTGCCGCGCTGCACAGCAATTCGGCAACGGCGCTCACGGGCGATGAGAGCTTTGCCATCCGCGCAACGGAGCTGTTTGAAGCGATCGGCAAAGTCGTTTGGCTCTCAACCGAAAAGGAGCTTGCTGTTGCCACGGCGCTAAGCGGCAGCGGACCGGGCTATCTCGCGCTGATCGCCGAAGCGCTGGCAAATGCTGCGGTAAGGCTGGGAATGCAAAACAACGACGCGCACACGCTCACACGGGCGCTCTTCGGCGGTATGCCATCGCTGCTTGCCGCTGAACACCCTGCGCTGCTTAAAGAGCGGATCAGCTCGCCCGGCGGCACAACGGCAGCCGGTATCGCGGCATTGGAAGCGTTTGGCGCACGAAACGCCATCTACGAGGCGGTTAAAGCCGCCTACGACAAGTCAGTTGAACTTGGCAACTCAAGCAAGGAGTATGAACAACGATGAAAAAAACAGTATTGATCGCGCTTGCGCTCGCCGCAAACGCCACAGCAGCCGATTTTTCGATTGGCGCAAGTGCTGGAGTGTGGAACGCAGAACCAAGCGGAAACGCGGCATACAAGGGCGATTCGTTCGACCTCAAAAACGACGCGGGGCTGAAAAAGGATACCAACTTCTATGTCAGCGGCTATTTGGAGCACGCCGTTCCCGTCCTGCCAAACCTACTTATAGAGCGGATCGCGTTTAGTTCAAGCGGCACGGGCGAACTGGACATCGACTTTGGCGGCAAACACTTCAGCGGCAAAACCGAAACTAGTCTTGACCTCAACCACCTCTACGCGATCGGCTACTATCTACTCCCTGTACCCGTTGTCGATCTGCGGCTGGGCTTGGGTGCGGATATGATCGACGGTTCGCTCGAAATGCATTCGGTTGGACAGAGTGAAAAAGCCGACCTCTCCGCGCCGCTTCCTGTCGCATACGCAGGTTTTGGCTTTGACATCGGCGCGATCAATCTCTCGTTTCTGGCGGACGCAAAATACCTCGCTTACGACGGATCGCACTACCTTGACGCGGCGGCAAAGGTTGGCTGGGCGTTTGTCTCATACGGCGCGGATCTGCTGGTAGAGGTTGGCTATCGCCATCAAGAGCTATATCTTGACAATCTCGACGCGATCGACGCAAACACCGACATCAAGATCAGCGGCGTTTTCGGCGGTCTCTCCGCGCGATACTAGGCGGTAAAAAGGCAGAGCTCGCCGTTTTTGAGGCGGGCGATCACCTTTTGCAGCTCTCTGATCGCCGTAGTTGTCCCTTCGTGCCGCAATCTGCCCAACTCTCGCGTGTAAAATCCAAACAACAGTTTTCGTACAGAATCCCGCGCTTCGTCTGCGCTAAGCTCTTTGATCTCACCATCGTTTAACACCTCGTAGAGCGCAGCTTCTTCACAGATTTGATCGTACAAATCAATATGCACTACGAACAGATCGCGCCACAGATAGTCGATCAAACTCTCTCGTAGAGCGCTATTGAGAAAAAGCGTCTTGATCAGCGCAAGCTCAGCATAGTCGCGTTTTGAGCCGCGTTGTACGGCGTTATTGACTTTGCCAAACGCTCCAAAACGGCGAACATCAGTTCCAAGCTGCGCGGCGGCATAACCCGCTTCACTCTCTTTGGCAAACGGCGAAAGCGTGTTCAGAAATGAAGAAATATCCTTAAATGCTGCGTCTTTGCTTACAGCTTTGCTCACGATCGTGTCAATCACATAGCGCCCAAACGGACGCGGATTTTCATACGCAAGCTCAAGCTGCTTAGTTGCGCCGGCGGCGATCAGCTCCGCAGGGTCTTTGCCGCCCAAAATCTCCGCCACTCCGCCCTCAAAACCGTGCGAAGCAAGAAGCCGTGAAGCCTTTTGCGCCGCGTCAATTCCCGCCTGATCGTTATCGTATGAGAGCACGATCCGAATCTCCCCAAGCCGTTTTAAGAGCGGCAGATGGTGTTCAGTTAGCGCCGTTCCCAGCGTTGCGATCGCGTTGTTTAGCCCCGCTTGGTGAAGCATAACCGCGTCCATATACCCCTCGCAGACGATCGCTTGTTTGCGCTTGACGATCACATCTTTTGCGACATGGTAGGCAAACAAGAGGCGCGATTTGTCAAAAAACGGGCTTTGCGGCGAGTTGATGTATTTCGCGGGGTGGTTTCCGATCGTGCGCCCGCCAAAACCCACCAAAACCCCTTGCGGCGAGTAGATCGGAAAGGTGATCCGCTTGGTAAATCGCGCGTAACTCCTGCCCGTCTCGTCTGTGGCGACAACGCCCGCTTCCGTTGCGGCGGCGATCGGAATCTGCTCGCGGCTCAAGTAGGCAAGCTGCGCACCGCTCTCTGGCGCATAGCCTATCTCAAAGCGTTCGATCATCGCCTCGCTCAAAGCGCGGGTTTTTAGGTACTCGCTCGCCTGCTCATTCCTGCCCAACTCGGCTAAAAAAAGCCTTTTTAGCGCCTCAAGCGGGCGGTAATCTTTGCGGCGACTGACCGCTCCCGCCTCGTACTCCAATGCGATATTGAATGTGTCCGCCAGCTTTTCGACCGCATCGCTGAAGCTCAAATGCTCATACGCAACGACAAACCCAATCACATCGCCGCTTGCGCCGCAGCCAAAGCAGTGGTACGCCCCGCGCGAACTTGAGACGCTGAAACTGGGCGATCGTTCCTCGTGAAACGGGCAACGACCCATAAAGTTTGCGCCCGATCGTTTGAGTTCAACATAGCTGCCGATCACATCGACAATGTCAATGCGCGATTTCAGGAGGGCGATCGAATCGGATTTAATCATCATAACGCGATTATAGCTAGGGCAGTTTTGAGTAAAATTGTTTCAACTATGGAGGCAACGGTGGATTTTCTCGCGATCGATTACCGCAACCCCGCATTTAGCATAGCAATGCTCCTGATCGTCATCGCCGCAGTCGCCACGATCGACCACCTCATCGGCGTTTTCAAACGCCGTTTTCAGGATCGCAAGCTGACTCGTTTCCTCTCGCGGTTTAACTCGCACGCCAAAAGCGCGGACTACAAGGCGATCTTGAACTACGAACCGGGCGCGTTGTATTCGTTGATCCTGCTTGCGGGTATCTACTACAAAAGCGGCGACTACTCGGAGACGATGAAAATCTGCCTCGCGCTTCTGGACATCGCCACCGATCGCAACACGCGGGTTACGGTGATGTTGCAGCTTGCCCGCGCCTACTTCAAAGCGGGGTTTTTGCAGCGCAGCCGCGACAT
The DNA here is from genome assembly GCA_025997415.1 of Campylobacterota bacterium. Classification (GTDB taxonomy): domain Bacteria; phylum Campylobacterota; class Campylobacteria; order Campylobacterales; family SZUA-545; genus JAIRKM01. Next base: position 16,324 of record BNUO01000033.1, on the reverse strand, counting down.
TTTGCTGGAGTCAATTCGTCTGCGATCGCGCAACCACGAGGCGTTGGAGCTTCTGCTGATCATCTACGAACAGATGCGCGAATACAAACTTGCGCTTGAGGTTCTCTCTGCGCTTCGTGAGTTGGGAGACGATGTTTCCCGTGAAACAGCTTTTTTGGAAGCGAACCAACTTCTAGGCGATCCGTTTATCACCGAAAGCAAGCGGCAGATCGAAGCGGCGGAGCTGATAAAAACCTCGCCGTTTTTGGCGCGGCTTCTCCTATCCTACCTCCTGCCGCGCAACCCAAAACTCGCGTGGGAGTGCATGGGGCAAGAGGAGGCAAAGGCGACAATCGACCTGTTTTGGAACTTGCCAAAAGAGGCGATCAACGAAGCTAAAGCGCAGCAGATTCCGCTTCTAAGCGAACTCTACACAGCCAAAGGAGTGTTTGAGAGCGCAACGGGAAGCTCGGTTTTTGAGCTTGATCTCTTGATCAGACTCGGCGACAACCGCGCTGTATGCAAGCTGGAGTTTGAGTATCGCTGCGAACACTGCCAAGCGTTGTACCCTGTGCATTTCGACCGCTGTCCGGGCTGCCTAACGCTGGGCGCGGTAGCGATCGAGACGGTCTTGAGCAAAAATGAGGATACAAATGAAGACAGTGCAAATTTTTACTGACGGCAGTTCGCTGGGCAACCCCGGACCGGGCGGCTGGTGCGCGATCTTGCGCTTTGGCGAACACGAGCGGGAGCTAAAGGGCGGCGAAAAACACACAACCAACAATCGAATGGAGCTAATGGCGGCGATCGAGGGGATTAGAGCGCTCAAAGAGCCGTGCGCAGTTACGCTCTTTGCCGACAGTTCGTATGTCGTTCGCGGAATCAACGAGTGGATCGCGGGCTGGGAGAAAAAGAACTTTGCCAAAGTCAAAAACCCCGATCTATGGCGCGAATACCTGCGCGTCTCGGCGGCGCACAAAGTTGCGGCGGTATGGGTGCGCGGACACAATGGACACAGCGAAAACGAACGGTGCGATCGGGTTGCGCGCGGCGAAGCTGAAATACACAGTTTGCTATAAAGCGGCAAAGGATCACGAATGGGCATTTTACGAACGGCGGAATCGGTTACAGAGGGGCAGGCGGACAAGATCGCCGATCAGATCAGCGACGCAGTTGTCGATGCGATCATCGAACAGGACAACAGCGCTTCGATCGGCTGCGAAACGCTGATCAGCAACGGCTTTTGCATCGTCGCGGGCGAAATCTGCACAGAGGCGTATGTGCCGATCGCGCAGATCGCCAAAAACACCTTCCGCGAGATCGGCTACACCGACGGCAGCTACGGGTTTGACTACCGAAGCGCGGGCGTGATTATGGCGGTGCATGATCGCAGCGGCGAGATCGCGGGCGGCATTCGCAAAAACGGCAAACTGGGGGCAAGCGACGAGAGCGTGGTCATCGGCTACGCCTGCGACGAAACGCCCGAACTCGTGCCGTTTGACACGGCGCTGGCGCACAAGCTCACGCGCAGGCTCGCAGAGGTGCGTAAAAGCGGTCTTCTGCCGTTCCTGCTACCCGATGGCAGGGCGCAGGTTACAATCGAGCTAGAGCGCGGCAGAGTAGCGGCAATCAGGCATATCTCTATCTCCGCGCAGCACTCACGCGGCGCAACGCTCAATCAGGTGCGCGAAGCGGTGATGGAGGAGGTGATCGAACCTGTCGTTGCACGCGATCTGGCGAAAAATGCGACGATCGAGATCAACCCTGCGGGCAATTTTGTCATTGGCGGTCCCCAGTGCGACACAGGGCTGACGGGGCGCAAGATCATCAGCGATAGCTACGGCACGGCGTGCGCACACGGCGGCGGCGCACTTAGCGGCAAAGATCCGCTGCGAATCGACCGCGCAGGCGCATACGCCGCCCGCTACCTCGCCAAAAACATCGTTGCCGCAGGTCTGGCAAAACGGGCGCAAGTCGATCTCACATACACGATCGGCGCGGTTGAGCCAGTCGCGATCCATATCTCTACGGGCTTTCACAGCGGAGTAGATGACGAAAAACTAGCGGATTTTGTGCGCAAAAACTTCGATCTCTCAACCGAAGGGATCGCCGCACGACTCAATCTGCTGCAACCGCACTACCGCGCCACCGCCGCGTACGGCACGTTTGGACGCGCAGGACTTGCGTGGGAGAGTACCGACGCGGTAACAACATTTAAGAAGTTTTAGCAAGCTTGTCAGGATCGCCCCGCTGTCATTCTGAACGAAGTGAAGAATCTCATCCAATTGTCATTCTGAGGCGAAGCCGAAGAATCTGTGTTAATGAGATTCTTCGTCCGTCCCTCGCTACTACCGCGAGGGATTGTTCAGAATGACGAGGCGAGTGTGCCATAACGACAGCGCGAATTGACTGCTTTCAGCGTTGATTTTGCAACAATGGGCGATCGAACTTGTAGTAAAATGGGCGATCAAAAGGATTTTGATGGAGTTTATCAACCTCAAGGCGCAATACACCGCATACAAAGACGAAATCGACGGCGCGGTGCAACGCGTGTGTGCGAACGCAGCATTTATCATGGGCGGCGAGGTGGCGGATTTGGAAAGCTCGCTCGCAAAATACACGGGCGCGGCGCACGCGATCAGTTGCTCAAGCGGCACGGACGCGCTTGTGCTTGCGCTGATGGCGCTGGGAATCGGGTGCGGCGACGAGGTGATCACTTCGCCTTTTACCTTTATAGCCACAGCCGAAGCGATCGCGTTAGTCGGCGCTACGACTGTATTTGCAGACATTGATTTAAGCGATTGCAACATCTACGCTGCGCTGATCGAGCGGGCGATCACCCCCAAAACCAAAGCGATTATGCCCGTGAGTTTGTATGGACAATGTGCGGACATGGACACGATCAACGCCATCGCCGCACGGCACAATCTAGCGGTGATCGAGGACGGCTGCCAGAGCTTCGGCGCACTCTATCGCGGCAAAAAAAGCGGCAATGTTAGTACGATCGGCACGACGAGTTTTTTCCCCTCCAAACCGCTCGGCTGCTACGGCGACGGCGGCGCGATCTTCACGAGCGACAACGAACTCGCGGCGCGGCTGGCGATGCTCCGCAACCATGGACAATCGGCGCGTTACGAGCACAAAGTTGTGGGCATTAACGGCAGATTAGACGCGATTCAGGCGGCGATATTGAATGTCAAACTGCGCCATTTTGACGCTGAACTTTCGCGGCGGGCAGAGCTGCGAACGCGCTACGATCGGTTGCTCGCAAAGGGCGGCGTAACGGTTGTGGGCGAGGGGGCAAAGAGCGTAACGGCGCAGTATTCGGTGCGGGTCAAACACCGCGATCGGGTGGCGGCGCTGCTGAACGCAAAAGGTGTGCCAACCGCCGTGCATTACCCAAAACCGCTGCATTTGCAAGAGGCGTTTGCCGCGCTCGGTTACGCACGGGGCGATTTTCCGCTTAGCGAACAAGCGGCAGATGAGGTGCTGAGCCTGCCGTTTAGCCCGTTTTTGACGGAGGCGGAACAGGACACGGTTGCAAACGCGCTTGACGAGGCGATCAAAGAGGCGGCGTGCTGAAAATTGTCTTAATCGGGCTTGGCGTGATGGGCAAAAACCACTTGCGCGTGCTCGCCAAACTGCCAAATGTCGAAGTCGTGGGGCTGTGCGACAACCAGATGGACGAGTACGAGGGGCGCAAAGTGTGGCGCGATCTAGACGAAATGTTGCGAAGCGTGGAGGCAAACGCCGCGCTGATCGTTGTGCCGACCTTTTTGCACAAAGCTGTCGCGCTCAAATGCGCCGCAAAAGGACTAGACATTTTCATCGAAAAGCCCGCCGCGTCAAGCGTGGCAGAGGCGCGGGAGATCGAGGCGGCGGCAAGCGGCGTGAAAACCGCAGTCGGACACATTGAACGGTTCAACCCCGTCATCGGCGCACTCAAAAAGGAGCTTGAGGGCAAGGATATTTACTCCATCGCGATCACCCGCGTAGGACCATTTCCGCCGCGCATTGCCGATGTGGGAATCCTAACCGATCTTGCCGTACATGATGTGGATTTAATACGATTTTTGACGGACAAAGAGATTATAGATAAGCATATTTTTTCATCGCAAAAAATACATAATCATCACGAAGACAACGCGATTTTATCATTTAAACTTCAAAACGAAATTGTCGCTACGATCACGACTAATTGGCTTACGCCTTTCAAAAAACGGCGCATAGAAGTTGCCACACCTGCGGGCTATTACGAAGCAGATATGATGAGTCAAGAGCTGCGCGTTCTGAGTGCATATAGCGCGAGCCAATCGTACCTCGTGAGAGACATTGTAGTTTTCAAAGGCGAACCGTTATTAAATGAACTCGGCGCATTTGTAAGCTACTGCAACGGCAACTCTCACGGCTCACTCGCCACGATCGAAGACAGCATTAAAACGCTCGAACTCGTGCGGGTGAATTGACCCTAGCTATTGCGTCTGATCAGGTCGGCGATATGGTATTCGCGTCCGGAGAGTAGGTGGCGCAGTTGGCGCGATCGCTCCAAAAATTCGTGCGCATTGGCGGTTTGGGCGCAGTCGATCAACGCTTGTGCGGTGCAGTCGGCTTGGATTTTTTCGGGGTGCATAGGCGGCAGACCTTCGTTTTGGAAGATCAGGTTCGCAAGTCCCGCAAACGAGAGCTTCACAAAGCGCGTGGCGATCATATAATCAAGCGGTTTCGCGCGATACGCAAGCACAAACGGCGTGCCGATCAGCGCAGTCTCAAGCGTGGCAGTTCCCGAACAGACGAAGGCAAACTTCGCCGCTCTGATCGCATCGTGCGCCTCTCGCACAATCTCAAAACCACTCGTCTCGCCGTAGAGTTTTGCGACTTTTGCATCGTCAAAATGGCGCGGCACGATCAGCAGTTTGCGCCCCGAAAGCGCCGCCGCCGCTTCACGAAAAACGGGAAAAATCCGTTCGATCTCACCCGCACGGCTGCCGGGCAGAAACGCATAAATCTCCTCCGTCGCAACGCTCTCTTTGAACTCGGCGATCTCCTCCATTAGCGGATGTCCGACATAGCAGCCGTGCTTCCACCACTTTTTTTCAAACGGCAAAATCACCGCCTGAATGTCGGTGTACGCCTCCACGACAGGGATTCGCTTCGCCTTCCACGCCCACACCTGCGGCAGAATGTAGTAGATAATTTTCTTGCTCGGATAGCGTTTTTTGATCGCCTTTGCCAAGTGGATATTAAACGCAGGCGAGTCGATCAGCAGCACGCAGTCGCAGTCGGCGGCAAGCTCGGTCATCGCTTTGAGAGCCTTCTGCGCCAGCGGGATTTTGGAGATCACCCCCACAAATCCCATCGTGCTAAAAAGCGCACTGTCGTAGAGCGGTTCGCCAAACTCTGGGCTGAAAATGCCCGCGCACTCCACGCTCCCAAGCCGATCGAAAAGCGGCTTTAGGTGCGCATTCGCCGACGGTTCAAGCGCGCTAATGAGTAGTTTCATATCTTCCTCCTGCCTTGACAGCTATTTTACGACAAACCCGTCATTCGTCCTCCCGCCCGCTTTTCACAAAACTGACGGCGAAATCAACCAACCCACCGTTTTTCGGTTCTGACAATCACGCTGCCTGCGGCGAGGCTTTTTTGCACATCAATAATCCGCTGGTTGGCGCTGCCTTTGAACAAAAACTCCGCCGATCGCTCCAAGATCATAAACTGCCCGTCGATCACGGTGTCCAAAAAGCCCAGCAGCGCCGCCCAAACGCCGCCCATCTGCTCGATCTGTTCAAAATCGTAGCCTGTGTAGGCGCACACCTCGTAGCCCTCCTGTTTGAGCGCCTTCGCAAGAGCCAAAAACGGCGCAGGCTGGCAAAACGGCTCGCCGCCCGAAAAGGTTACGGCGCGGCTAAGCGGGTGGCGTTTGACACGCGCTAAAAGCTCGCGCGGCGTTGTCGCCACACCGTTCTCAAACGACCACGCGATCTCATTGTGGCAGCCCTTGCATTTGTGCGGGCAGCCCTGCGCAAAGATCGTGCAGCGCAAGCCGGGTCCATCGACGATCGAATCGCCCACAAATCCGTTCTTTGCCAGCGCGATCGGCGTCTCTAACCAATCGGCGCACGGCTCACGAAACGGTATGCTTGACACGATCGCTCTCTTCGGACTTCTTGGCGTTGTTCCATTTGTCCATCGTGCCAACGAGATAACCTGTGATTCTGCGAATCCGCTCAAAACCTACGCCTTTGCCGGGCGTCTTTGCCGACTGCACCTTGTTTGCTTCAATTTTTTGGTTCATCTAATTCTCCTGATCGTGTCCGTAAGTTTCTGCGATCAACGGGTAGTTTTTTCGCAGTTCGATAAGTTTTTGCGGCGAGATCGCCTCGCCTTCGCGCCGTCCGCAACGCGGGCAAACATCGTCAATAATCCCAACAAACCCGCACACAGGGTCGCGATCGACAGGGTGATTGATACTCCCGTAACCAACGCCCGCATCGTGCATAGCGCGAACGATCGCCATAAACGCTTCGGTGTTTTTTGCCGTATCGCCGTCAAGTTCGACATAGGTGATGTGTCCCGCAGGCGTGAGTGCGTGGTATGGCGCTTCGAGGCGTATTTTATCGTATGCGCCCAGATCGCAATAAACCGGTATGTGAAAACTGTTGGTGTAGTAGTCGCGATCGGTTACGCCTTCGATCGTGCCGTAGCGCTTCTTGTCGATTCGCAAAAACCGCCCCGACAGACCTTCGGCGGGCGTGGCAAGCAGCGTAAAGTTCAGCCTCATTTCCCTGCCTTTCTCTACGCAAAAATCGTTCATAAAGCTCACAATCTTTAGCCCTTTTTTCTGCGCCGCCTTACTTTCGCCGTGATGTGCGCCGTAGAGCGATTTGAGCGTCTCCGCCAGCCCGATAAAACCGATCGAGAGTGTTCCGTGTTTCAGCACCTCGCCGATCTCATCGTCCGCGCCGAGCTTATCAGAGCCGATCCAGATACCTTGCCCCATCAAAAACGGAAAGTTTCGCACACGCTTTTTTGCCAAGATCGCGTAACGATCGAGCAGTTGCACCGCAACCAGATCCATCACCTCGCGCAAACTCGCAAAAAATCGATTTTCATCGCCCTTTGCTTCGATCGCCAAACGAGGCAGGTTGATCGAGGTAAAGCTCAAGTTTCCGCGCCCAAACGCAATCTGATTGTTCTCGTCAAAGTTGTTCGCCATCACCCTCGTACGGCAGCCCATCGTCGCAACCTCCGTTTCGGGTCGTCCCGCCACATAGTACTTGAGATTAAACGGCGCGTCTAAGTTTGTGAAGTTCGGAAAGAGCCGCTTTGCGCTGCAACGGCACGCAAGCTCAAAGAGATCGTAGTTTGGATCGCTTTGGTTGTAATTAACGCCGCTTTTGAGCTTGAAAATCTGGATCGGAAAGATCGGCGTTTCGCTGTGTCCAAGCCCCGCTTCAGTTGCCAGCAGCAGATTTCGCACGATCATTCGTCCTTCGGGCGTTGTGTCCGTGCCGTAGTTGATCGATGAAAACGGCGTTTGCGCACCCGCGCGGCTGTGCATTGAGTTTAGGTTATGCACAAGCGCTTCCATGCTCTGAAAGCACTTGCGATCGCACTCGCTAAGCGCGTTTGTTTTGGCGAAACTCACCGCGCGATCGGCAGCTTTTGCATCCTCGCCTGCCGCGACAACTTGCGCGATCGCGGCTTCCAAAAATCGTCGATCGCCCTCTAGCGACGCGCCCACGCCGCACAGTTTTTCCGCTTCAGCGCAGAGCGCTTTTGCGCGAAGCTTGTCCCAGTCGCCGCGCCCGATCAGGCTAAGCGATTTTGCAAGGTTTTCGGCAAAGAGCCGTTTGTAGGTTTTTGCCACGCCCGCGCCCAGCGCGTAGTCGAAATTTGGGATACTCTGCCCGCCGTGCTGATCGTTTTGGTTGCTCTGAATTGCGATACACGCAAGCGCAGCGTAGCTTTCGATCGACTGCGGCTCGCGCAAAAATCCGTGCCCCGTCGAAAATCCGCCGCGAAAGAGTTTGTCGATGTCGATCTGGCAGCAGGTGGTTGTGAGCGAATAAAAATCAAAATCGTGAATATGGATCGCGCCTTCGCTATGCGCGATCGCTTGCGGCTCGGTGAGCAGGTGCGTGCTGTTGTACGCCTTTGCCGCCGCCATTCCAAGCTGCAACATACTCCCCATTGCGGTATTGCCATCGACATTGGCGTTGTCGCGCTTGAGATCGCTCGATCGCGCGTCGGCGTTGGTGATCTCATCAAGCGCCTCCATCAGGCTGGTGTTCGCCTCGCGCACGCGAGTTCTTGCGGCGCGGTAGAGGATAAACTTCTTCGCCGCGTTGACAAAACCAAAGCGCATTAGCGCCTTTTCCGCTTCGTCCTGAATCTCCTCAATTCGGTAGCTCTCCGTCTCGCGCGTCGCCAAAATCTCACCCACTTCACGCGCGATCTGCGCCGCTTTTTCGGCATCGTCCGTGCCAGAGGCGATCAGCGCTTTTAGGATCGCTGCGGCGATCTTGTTTTCATCGTAGAGCGTTACCCGCCCGTCTCGTTTTGTGATCGTGCGCACCCGATACCGTCCCATCGCACCCTCTCGTCTTGTTCTGCGACTCTTAAGCAAACCGTGTGCCTGTTCTCGTTTTGTGGGGTTGATCGCTCGTTTAATTATTAACTAAGACGAGACGCGCTAAAGTGCGACACACCACTTTATCGGGGTGAAATTCACATCAAAAGGCTAAGCCATGGCAGTCAAGATCACCGACTTGTGTATCACCTGTGGCGCATGTATCGACGAATGTCCAGTTGGAGCAATTGTCGATGACAGCGACAATCCAGAAGATAGCGGTGCATACTATGTTTATCCCGACAAATGCGTAGAGTGCGTCGGACACCACGACACGCCCGCTTGCGCGTCGGCATGCCCAACCGAAGGGTGCATTGTGTATGCCGAAGGCAACAAGAGTGGTAAAGCTGCGGGCACAAGCGCTGCCTGATTTCCTCCCCCAAATGGCAGCCGCCTTTTGGGGTTTTTGCCCCATTTTTTGCCTCTTTTTTCGCGTCTAAGCCTTTTTTGCTAGAATCCCGCGCTCATTATTTTCACGCCAAGCGAGAGCATTATGGAAAGAACCCTGTCTATCATCAAACCCGATGCCGTTAAAAAAGGGGTGATTGGCAAGATCGTCGATCGCTTTGAATCGAACGGTCTTAGAATTGCCGCGCTCAAAAAGATACAGCTTAGCCGCTTAGATGCGGAAGCGTTTTACGCGGTACACAAAAGCCGCCCGTTTTTTGGTGAGCTTGTCGCCTTTATGATCAGCGCACCTGTTGTTGTTATGGTGCTTGAGGGCGCAAACGCAGTCGCAAAAAACCGCGATCTAATGGGCGCAACCAACCCAAAAGAGGCGGCAAAGGGCACGATCCGCGCCGATTTTGCCGATAGCATTGACGCAAACGCCGTTCATGGCAGCGACAGCGCAGAAAACGCAGCAAAAGAGATCGCGCAGTTCTTCGGAGCATTTGAGATTCTCTAATGCGTATAGCTTTCGCACGAGTGAGCGATCAGCCGATCGCGATCGAAGCCGCGCTTGATGGCGCAAAGCTCACGGCAACGCTCTCAAAACGAAACGGTTTTGTGCTGCTTGATGGCGCATTGACGGGATCGCTGCGGCTCTCCTGTGTCGTGTGCGATCAAGAGTACGACGCAGATCTTGACGAACCCGTGCGACTGCTGATCAACGATGGCATATACGATCGCAAAAACACGGACGATGAGCCTGACGAACCGATCGTGGAGATGAGCGGCGAGATTGACCTTGACGAGATTTTAGCGGGTGAGATCGCCGCTTTTTTGTGCGATTATCACCGCTGCGAGAGTTGCCAAAACAGCGAAGATGAGCGCGAGTGGCAAGTTTAGAAACCAACAAAGGAGAGTAATATGGCAGTTCCAAAGAGACGAGTTTCCCATACCAGAGCGGCAAAACGCCGAACCCACTACAAGATCGCATTGAGTGCGCCTGTAAAATGCAAATGTGGAGCGTTCAAACTTCCACACCACACCTGCCCTAGCTGCGGCGCCAAGTAACTCTAAATGGGAGCTTCAATGGTTAGGATTGCCATTGACGCAATGGGCGGCGATTTTGGTTGCAAGCCCATTGTCGAGGGCTGTTCCTTGGCGATCGACCTAGCCAAAAGCGGCGGTTTTGAGTTTGAACCTATCTTGGTGGGCGAAAGCACACAGATTTTGACCCACCTGCGATCCGATCTGCACAAAAAAGTCAAAATCATCGAAGCGGCGGACACGATCGCTATGAGCGATCACGCCACAGACGCGCTCAAACGGCGCGAAAGTTCGATCTACAAAGCCGTTGAACTCGTTGCCAAAAAAGAGGCGGACGCAGTCGTTTCCGCAGGACACAGCGGCGCAACGATGAGCCTTGCAACGCTCAAGATCGGGCGGCTCAAAGGCATTTCACGACCCGCGCTTGCAACGCTAATGCCAACGGCGATCGAAGGCAAAAAATCACTCGTACTTGATGTCGGCGCAAATGTCGATAGCGAACCAAAACACCTCTTTCAATCGGCGATCATGGGCAAAGCCTACGCCTCGCAACTGCTCAAACTCGAAAACCCACGCGTTGGACTGCTGGCAAACGGCGAGGAGGAGGGCAAGGGCGACAAGCTGGTCAAAGAGAGCTTCCTGATGATCAAAGAGCTGCGCGAAGAGGGGTTTAACTTTGTCGGCAATGTCGAAGGTTGCGATGTGTTCAAAGGCGAAGTCGATGTGATCGTCTGCGACGGTTTTGTGGGCAATGTACTTCTAAAAACCAGCGAAGGAATCTCCGAAGCGATCGTCAAAGTTCTCAAACGAGCCGCAAAACAGTCGTTTTTAACAACCGTTGGTGCGCTGCTCTTTCGCCCCGCATTCAAGACGCTCAAACAGATGATGGACTATGACGAATACGGCGGAGCGCCGCTTCTGGGCATTAACGGAACGGCGATCATCAGCCACGGCAAAAGCACGCCAAAAGCGGTTCTAAACGCGATTTTACAAGCGGTTCGGTTTGCGGAGTCGAATGTCAATAGCGAAATTGTGCGCTATCTGGATCGCTACGCGCTTAAAGGCGAAAATTAGTGAAAAGCCTCTTTGCTTCGATGATCTCGATCGGTGCATATGCGCCCAAAAAACTGCTGACAAACGCCGATCTCGAAACGATGGTTGATACGACCGATGAGTGGATCACGAAGCGCACAGGGATCAAAACGCGCCACATTGCAGCCGACGATCAAGCGGCGAGCGATCTGGGCTACGAAGCGGCAAAGCTGGCGATCGCACGATCGGGACTTCTGCCAAGCGACATCGATCTCGTCATTGTTGCAACGCTCTCTGGCGATTACCTCTTTATGCCCTCCACCGCCGCCGTGCTTGCCGGCAAACTGGGTGTGCGAAATATCCCCTCGTTTGATGTGCTTGCGGCGTGCAGCGGCTTTATCTACGGCGTTGCGACAGGCAAGGCGTTTATCGAATCGGGTATGGCATCAAATGTCCTCGTTGTGGGCACGGAAGCGTCCAGCCGCTTTATGGACTACACCGATCGCTCCGTCTGTATTCTCTTTGGCGACGGCGCGGGCGCGTGCGTGCTCACCGCAACCGATGACGAATCCAAGGCGATCGTCGATGTCAAAATCTCTGGCGATGGCACGCTCTGGGACTATCTGACGATCGAAGGCGGCAGCCGCCACCCCGTGCGCGAGGGCGGCGAACACCCGCCGTTTATGCGAATGAAGGGCAACGAAACCTTTAAGCTCGCCGTCAAAACGCTCAGTGCCGATGTCGTTGAGATTTTGGCGCGAAACAACCTCACAAGCGAGGCGATCACCCACTTTATCCCGCACCAAGCGAACCTGCGAATCATCAAAGCTGTCGGCGAAACGCTGAAACTGCGCGACGATCAGATCGTGCTGACGATCGAACGCTTTGGCAACACCTCCGCTGCGTCGATCCCAATGGCGATCAACGAACTATACGAATCGCACAAGCTCAAAACGGGCGATCTAATGCTCCTTGACGCCTTTGGCGGCGGTCTGACTTGGGGCAGCGCACTCGTTCGCTTCGGCGGCAAATAACCCTACTGCTCAAATCCTCAACAACGCTTGGATATTCCTCTGTCATTCTAAGGAGCGCTTAGCAGTAGCCACGCAGGGGCGTTACTACGCAGAGCGACGAAGAATCTGTGTTTGCCTTGAGATTCTTCACTTTGTTCAGAATGACAATACGCTTGTCCATTAGACCACATTCGCACTCGGCGGCGCAGACTTATGACACATCGTAGTAGAATCCGTACTGTTTGAAATTCACACAAAGGCTTCACCGTGAGACTAAGCGCTCCCAAGACCATCGTTTTCTGGATTGCTACGATCATCGCGATCTTGGCTGTTATATCGTTCCTTGGCGCATTTGCCAACATTTTCACGATACCGCTTATCGCTCAAAATGCGTTCTGGTTTTTGACTGGCGCTTATGTGTTGCTTGCTTTGGGCAATGTGCTCAAAGGGCTTTAGGCTTCTGGGGCAAGCTGCGTTGGTTTGCCCCGCTATTTTTCATCAACCTTCATTTTTCATCAATCTTCCTTGCCAATTTTCCCGTTGCCTCGCTTTTAGCATTGTTTCACGCGAAACATAGCACGATCGGCAAAATGTCCTATTTATCTTGATCTACATCGCCAAAATGCCTACTGGCTTCAGGCAAAATGCGCGAATTTCATAACCGGAGGTTTATGTGAAAAGGTATGCGGCTGAGTTTATGGGAACATTTTGGCTTGTTTTCGGCGGCTGCGGAAGCGCGGTTTTGGCAGCGGGCGTGCCGCTTGGGATCGGCTATGCGGGCGTGTCGCTGGCGTTTGGCTTGACGGTTTTGACGGGCGCTTACGCTTTTGGGCACATTTCGGGCGCGCATTTCAACCCTGCGGTCTCGATCGGACTCTTCGCGGTGGGCAGGTTTGGCAAAAAAGATCTGCTGCCGTACATCGCGGCGCAAGTTTTGGGCGGTATCGCAGCGGGCGGCGTGCTCTATCTAGTCGCAAGCTCAGCGGCTGGCTTTGACCTTGCAAACGGTTTTGCCTCAAACGGCTACGGCACACACTCGCCCGGCGGCTACTCGCTTGTCTCGGCGCTGATCACGGAGGTCGTTTTAACCGCGCTGTTTTTGGTCATCATCTTGGGCGCAACGGACGCCAAAGCGCCTGCGGGATTCGCCCCGATCGCGATCGGTCTGTGTCTGACGCTCATTCACCTCGTCTCAATTCCCGTTACCAACACATCGGTCAATCCCGCGCGAAGCACGGCGGTTGCTCTGTTTGTGGGCGATTGGGCGGTGGAGCAGCTCTGGCTTTTTTGGCTCGCCCCGATCGCGGGCGGCGTGATCGGCGCGTTGATCTACAAGTTTATTCGGCAGTAAGTAACTCGCTCGCCACACCCGTTACTGCGGAGGAGCGCGGTACGCCCCATCTCGCTCTTTGACGGGTTTTGCGGGCTTGAAAAACTCCTCGATCGACACATTAAATAGCTTGGCAAGCCTAAAAAGATGGCTTAAATTGAAGTGTTTGCCGTGTGCGTGGTTTTCAATGCAGGCGTAAAATCCCGACGATCGCTGTCCGATCGAGAGCGCAACTTCCAACTGGCTCACCTTCTGCTCCCGCCTGATTCGTTTGACATTTATTGCTATGTTTTTGAAAAATCTATCTTCCTCTTCGGGCGTTACAAGTTCAGGCAAATTCAGCATAGATTTTCCCTATAGGTAAGCTTTCTATAAGGATATGCGTATTAGAATGCCCACGCAATTACGCATATAGAACTTTCCTATACGGAAGCAAGGAGCGGTTTATGAAGGGACTATTTCTCGGACTTTTAACCTTATGTATTGGTCTGGTTGCTGGCGAAGTCGAACAAGCATTTAGCGCGGCGTTCAGGAGAGGAGATTATCAGAGCGCGGCACAATACGGCAAAATATCCTGTGAAAATGGACACGCTAGCAGTTGTGGTTTACTTGGAACTTTGTACAAAGATGGACTTGGGGTTAAGAAAGATTATGTTGAAGCTTTTTCTTATTTCTCAAGAGCTTGCAGGGGTGGTTCTACTTTTAGTTGTGCCGATCTTGGAGACATACACCGACTTGGACTTGTCGCAACAAAAGATTACGAACTAGCGTACATAAACTATAAAAAAAGTTGCGATGACAGCGTTGCCGCAGGTTGCACAGGTCTTGGACATTTGTATTTCGATGGACAAGGTGTAAAAAAGATTATTTTGAAGCGTTTGCTTACTTTAAGCAAGGTTGCGATGGCGGCAACATGATGGGTTGCTTAAAACTTGGAGCTATGTATCAAAACGGCACAGGAGTAAAGCAGGATTGGGACAAAGCAAATGAGTACTACAACAAACTTCTAATAGGAATAGGATTAGGGGGATCAAAATGAAGAATCAAATTATGTCAAAGGCAAAAAAACTAGTGATCGCATTAGCGATATTGTCGGGAGTGTCGCTTAGCGCACAGTGCACAGAATACCAAAATGGGTATTTTAGACGCGATGGAACTTATGTTCAACCGCACTGGAAAACCTGCAAAGATGGTTTCAGCACAAATAATTTCTCAAGTATTGGCAATACAAATGCCTTTACAGGTCAATCAGGCTCACGGGCAAATAACTATTCGCTTGACGCGCAAAACTACGGCAGTGGTCGCACAATATACACAGGACCCAAAGGTGGGCAGTACTACTACAACGATTACGGGAATAAAGTTTATGTACCGAAAAGATAATTACTCTGCACATCCGATTTGCATCGAATAAAATAAATGGAGGCACGACACAATGAGCGGCGATCATAGCAAAACAGGAGTGAACCTATGACAACAGACTACAACAGCATACTCAATCGCGTCAAAAACAAAGACTTTATAACGGATTGTTTCAATCTGATTCAATCGTTTGGTATAAGCGACAACAACTTTAAAGCTCTAACCGATGCAAAGATTGCTAATGCAGTAATTAAAAAGAGAAATAAATATACCTATCCGATCGCAAAAGAAATTGCGGCAAACGAAAAGATTACAACAGAAATCACGCATGTTAATGGAAGCCGTAGGTATTACAATGATATTTTTCGTTACAAAGACAAATGCTATTTGCTTTCTAATGATTGGTATTATCCGTCGGAGGGCAAAAAGAACACCAAAGATACTCGTACGCCATTTATCGAATGGTTGCGACGAATAGAAAAAGAAAGCAATTTGCAATGCTAAAGCGCACAAGTATGGGACAAGAACACAATCGTTTCGAAACTTCTTCAATGACAGAATTGGGGGCACTTTGATTCTCGTTGGCATTATCTTGGCTTGCCTTGTTTTCTATTTTTTCTGGCGGGCTATTTTGGGAATAGGGCTTATTGTGCTTGGCATTGTTCTTGAAATTGCTTGGCTGGGATTTTGTTTTGGCAGCGTGATAGCAGTTGTTCTTATGCTTATATTCGCACCAAAACTCTTACTTTTGCCGATGCCTATTACATTTGCTGGTTTAGAGTTGCTATTGGCGAGCCAAACCAGTGAAAAAGAAGTTATTTAACCTACTATCTAGAGAGAAGTATCTGGTTGTGCCGCCTACATCTGCAACACAATATCAACTATATGGCTTGCCGCACCCGATCGCAGAGCAGTGGGGCGTGTCCCACGCCCGTAACTGCGGAGGATTGCGGGTCAAGCCCGCAATGACATTCGCGTACCGATCGCTTTTTGCCGTTGATCGCGAAGGGATTTTCGTCAAGATCAAGGAAGCTGAACGAGGCGCGAAGGGAGTTTACTTATGCGTAAATGACCGAGCGCTGAGTGAAGATGACGCAGAGATTGGCGAAAGGCAACCCAAAAGCACTTGGAGGTTTTGGGTTGCCGTAAGACCGAGCGAGCGGCGGTAAAAAGATTAGATTGCGGGTCAAGCCCGCAATGACGAGAACCCACCCCGCAATGACTGCTCTACACCTTAAACTGCGATAGCGTGTTCTGCACCTCTCCTGACAGCTCTCCTAATCGTTGAGCTCCTTTAGCAGCGCTATTGGCAGAGTCGCTGTTCTTGTCGGTCATCTGTGCGATCGATTCAACATTTCTAGCAATGTCTTGACTAGCAAGGCTCTGCTCTTTAAGAGCGTTTGATATTTCATCGATCGCATCAGAGACTTTGGTTGCCTGATCTCTGATCGTTCTCATCTTATCGCCTGCGTCTTGTGTGAGCTTCTGTCCCTGTTCAACCTGACGCACTACCTTGTCCATCTCTTCGACAGCTTCATTGGCGCT
>BNUO01000032.1 GCA_025997415.1 Campylobacterota bacterium | reverse complement strand
TGTTTTGCGTATTGACTGCGGTTGATTCTTCGATCGTTGCCGATACCTGTTCAACGCTGGAGGCTTGCGTTGAAGCTCCCTCTGCAAGAGAGATAGAGGAGGCGGAGATCTGTTCGCTGGCGGTGAGCAGCTCTTTGTTTGCGTGGCTAAGCTCCAGCACGCCCTTGCCGATCTGTTTTGTCAGCGATTTTGTCAGCGCGGTGATCGAAAACCAGAGCGCAACGAGTATCGTCAAAAAGCCAACCGCAAGCATTTGCGCGAGCCTGTTGGTAACCTCATAAAAGTGTTCGGTTGGCATTGAAATCGCATACAACCAGCCTTGAGTGTTTTTGATCTTCGCAAAGAAGATCGTTCTGTCCGCGCCCTCAGCATTCGTATATCTGGCGATTGTTTTTCTACCGCCTAAAATATCGTCCGCTTGAGGCGAGAGATCTTTGTAGTTGTACTCGCTGCTGGCATTTTTCAGGGTCATTTTGAGGATAAAATCTTTGTTTGGGTGAGCAAACAGCACGCCCGCGCTATCGACAAGCCAGCTTTTGGTGGCGGTGGTAATCTCTCTTTCGCTGGCGATCTTGCTTAGCGCAGCCGTGTTAAACGAAGCAAAAACCAGCCCTTTGATCTCGTTTGAACGATCTTTAACCACGCAGGCGATCGCCACAATCACATTACCCGTCGATCGCGCCAAAAACGGATCGCTAACTAAACATTGTTTGCTCTGATTGGCAACCAGATCTTTGTAGTAAAACCTGTCGGAGACATTGCCTTTGATACCGTTGTGGTAGATCGCATTGCCTTTTGCGTCGGCAAACAATAGCGATTCGATCTCACCCGCTTTCAATGACTTTGCATAGACGGCAAGAAACTCGCCAATCGCGCCCAGTTCCGCACTTTGGATCACGGGAGTTGTAGTCAGCGAATTAAGCAGCGTAAGGTAGTTTTCAACCCAGCCGCCAAGCTCATTTGCCGAAGATTCGACGATCTTTGCCGTCAGATCCTGCTCCATTGAGACGATGCGATCTCGTGTCCAAACGACAGCTACAATTCCAATGACAATGACGATCGGAAGAAACATTGCGAAAATGCGCGTGCGCATACTCAGCTTACTCAAGAAATCCACCACCAACCCTTATTTTGATTTTTAGATGCCACACTTGAAATAAGGATTATATGATCTCGTAACCTTTGTCAAAGCAAGCGCTAACCAGAGTTAAATGGCTATCGTCTTCGCAACGACAGCGCTTCAAGCAGGTCGATTTTGGCGATCGCGGCGCGGTCGTTTAGGTCGGCGATGGTGCGTGAAACGCGGCGGAGTTTGCCGATCGCACGCGCTGAAAGTCCAAATCTGCCGGCGGCGCTGATCAGCGTCTCCTCCGCCTCGCTCTCAAAAACGCAGTAGCGATCGGTCTCTTTGTCGTTAAGTTTGCCGTTAAGCCGCTCCTGTCCGCGCTCTTTTTGCCGTGCAAAAGCGCGTAGAACCTGCTCTTTTAGTTCAGCCGAACTTTGATCGCCCACAGCTTGCGGATCGCTGTCTGCCATCTGTACAAATAGATCGACGCGATCTAAAAATGGATCGCTTAGGCGGCTTTGGTAGCGTGCGATCTCGCTTGCGTTGCAGCGGCAGTCGCGCGTTTTGCTAAACAAATTTCCGCACGGGCAGGGGTTCATCGCGCCCGCAAATAGAAAGCTCGTTTCGTAGGTGATCTTGCTATTGACGCGCGAGATCAGGAGGCGGTTGTCTTCAAGCGGCTCGCGCATCGCCTCCAAAATCGTCTTTGGAAAGTGCGGCAGCTCGTCGAAAAAGAGTATCCCGCCGTTTGCCAGCGCGGTTTCGCCCATTTTTGATTCGCGCGATCCGCCGCCGAAAATGCTGGCGCGAGTTGCGGTGTGGTGCGGACTTCGCAGCGGGCGCACGGCTTTGAAATCGGGCGTTTTGCCCTCCAGCGAATCAAGCGAGGCGCGGGTAAGCAGTTCGGCGAGGCTCATTGGCGGCAAAATCTCCGCCATTCGTTTGATGATCATACTTTTGCCGCAGCCGGGCGCACCGCTTAGAAGCAGGTTGTGAAAGCCTGCGGCGGCGATCAGCGCGGCTCGTTTTGCCAGCTTCTGTCCGCGTACTTCACGAAAATCGCACTCGAAAACGCTCTCATGATAGTAGGGCTGATCGACAGCGAGCGTCTGGGCGCTAAATGCTGCGCTTGGAGTTGGCTCTATTGCGCGATCTTTGCGAAAAAAGCCGATCGCCTCGTTTAGCGTTGCAACCGCAAAAGCCTCTACGCCCGGAATGCGAGCGATCTGTTCGGCGCTGGCGCGATCGCACAAAACCCGTTTGATCGCTCCTTGCGTGGCAAGCGAAAGTGTGAGCGCAAAGATCGCAGGCGAGGGACGCACTGCGCCGTCAAGCCCCAATTCGCCAAAGCAGAAAAAATCCTCAAAGTCGATCATCTCATTTTGCAGCGCGATAAGAAGGGCGATTGGCAGATCCATCTGCGATCCGCTCTTTCGCAGATCGCTTGGGCTTAAACTCACCGTGATTTTTAGCGGCGGGAACTGATAGCCGCTTAGTAGCAGCGCGGATTTGACGCGATCTTTTGCTTCTTTGATCGCCTCGTCCGCAAGACCTACGATCGAAAAGGCGGGCAAGCCGCGAGTAAAACTCGCTTCGATCGCGATCTCTCTTGCCAGCGCACCCTCAAGCGTGGCAGAGCGGATCTGCTTTAGCCGTTTTTCAGAGATTTCTTCCACTCTTTTTCAAACTTTTTGCGTTTCAAAAGCGGCAGCCGCTCGACAAATAATCGACCCTCTATGTGATCCGTCTCGTGCTGGATCGCAATCGCAAGCAACCCCTTTGCGTTTAGCTCCTTTTGGTTTCCGTGCCGATCGCAGTATTCGATCGAAACCTGTTCAAAGCGCATAATCTCTTCGTTGTATTCGGGAATGCTTAGGCAGCCTTCGCTGTACAAAACGCCGCCTTCGCTGGAGACGATCCGTGAGTTGATGAGTTCAAAGCGGTTTTCGATCGGCTGTACGCCTTCGTCGGTGGGGATATTGATAACGATGATCTGCTGGGCAACACCGATCTGGATCGCGGCAAGCCCAACACCGCGATAACTGACCATCGTATCGTGCATATCGTCAAGGAGCGTGGCAAGAGTGGCATCAAACTTTGTAACCGGAGCGCTCTTTTTGCGAAGCCGTTTGTCAGGGTAGATTAGGATTTGATGAATCACCAGTCTTTTCTCCCGCTGTCGGCGCTATGGCGTAGATTTTGTCCTCTTTGTTGGCGCTATCAAGCGCTTCAAGACTGCGAACAAGCGCGGTTTCGGCATCCTGCCCCGTGTTGAGCGTGGCAATACCAATGCAAATTTCGAGTTTGATCTCCTGATCGGCGATAAAAAAGTGCGAACCGCTGGTCATTTCGGCAACCCGCGAAGCGGCGCGGATCGCGTTTTGTTCGTCGGTGTGTTTTAGGAGCATTCCAAAAATGCCGTCGCCAAAGTGCGCCACAATGTCGCTGCGCCGCGAGGTTTTCAAAAAGAGTTTTGAGATGGTGCGGTTGATCAGCCCAAGCTGCTTTTCGTTGGTGATCTTGACGCGGTTTTTGTTGCTTAGTTGCGCCAAAATAAGCGTACTTTGGTGGTGAAACTTGGTAATCTGCGCTAGTTCGGCGGCGATCTGCTCGGTTAGATAGCGTTTGTTGAAGATCCCAAACTGCGAATCGTAGATGGTCTCGCCCCTGACCTCTTGAATGATCTTTGCCGATTTTGCGTAGAGATTTTTGATGATGAGCGCTTGAGAGTTCAGAACGCTGGTCAGTTTTTCGAGATCGTTGTTCATCGCAAATGTCAGATTTTGCACCGCTGAAGGGTTGTTGATCCCCTTTGCTTCCTGCATTCTGCGCTTACTAATCTGCGTCATATTGCTCACATTTTTGAAGAGCGCCGCGACATTTTGAAGGATCTCTTTGAAGATTGAAAAGCCGTCCTGAAGCTGCTTTTCCATATGCATTCGCTTGTCGTCTTCGGTGTTCGACTCGCTTTCGATCATATCGCTCGTCGCTTTGCGAAACTCGTACGGCTTCTCGTCAAGCAACTTTTCAAAGTACATCTGATAGTAGCTTGGGAATGGCGGCAGATTGTCTTTGGATAGTTGATCGATCACCTCACGACCAAAACTATCAAGCTCATTTGAGCCATCGCCGCTTGAGACACTACTACGAGCCTCCCTTGTTAAAGGCGCTGGTGTGGCGGCGGTTTCAGCGTTGGGGGCTGCACCCTTTCTTAAAAGCAAAATATTCTCCCTGCCGCGATAGGCTATTTTTGACTTTTTTCGACAACTGCGTCAATTATGCCATATTTCATCGATTCGTCCGCGCTCATATAAAAGTCGCGTTCCGTATCGCGTTGAATGGTTGCAAGCGGTTTTCCCGTATTTGCCGCCAAAATCTCGTTGATGATCGCTTTGATTCGTAAAATCTCTTTCGCCTGAATCTCAATGTCCGTCGCCTGTCCCTGCGCGCCGCCGAGCGGTTGGTGGATCATCACGCGGGCGTTTGGCAGCGCGTGCCGTTTGCCCTTCGCGCCGCAGGAGAGCAGAAACGCGCCCATTGAGGCAGCTTGACCGATACAGATTGTCGCCACATCGGGCTTGATGTACTGCATTGTGTCGTAGATCGCCATTCCGCTGGTGATCACGCCGCCGGGCGAGTTGATGTACAAGAAGATGTCCTTTTCGGGATCTTCCGCCTCCAAAAACAGAAGCTGCGCAACGATCGAACTTGAAACGCCGTCATCGATCTCGCCGCTAAGCAAAATGATACGATCTTTGAGCAGGCGCGAATAGATGTCGTAACTGCGTTCGCCGCGCCCCGTTCGTTCGATCACATACGGCACATAGTAGTTGCTCACTTAGCGTCCTTTTCTACGCCGTTTTTCTTCTCCAAAAGCGCGGTCAAAACGCGATCTTCGGTCAGCGCCATTCGCACGATCGCTGTAAGGTTTGCGTTTTTGTACTGCTCTAACATCTGCTTTGGATCAGCGCCCGTCGAAAGCGCTTCGCGGTAGATCGCCTGAACGACCTCCTGATCGCTGATTTTGATGTTTTCTGCCTTGGCGATCGCGTCAATCACCAGCGTTGCTTTGACACGCGCCTCTGCGTCTATGCGGAAAGTTTCGCGGAAGATTTTGAGCGCGTCATCGTCTCTAACCAGCTTTTCAAGCTCCGCCGACGGCATCGATCGCGCCTTTTGCGATCCAAGATAGTCGATCTCTTTTTCTACGATTGTGCTGGGCAGATCGAAGTTGTAGCGATCGGTGAGCGCGGTTAGCAGTTTCGGGCGCAGCTCTTCGGTGTACAATCGACCCTTTTTGTCGTTTAGGATCGACTGCTTAACGGCGTTTGTCAGCGTTTCAACCGTTGGATTTTCAATGCTCGGAAGCAGTTTTTTGGCGGTTTCGTCGTTGATCGCAACAGGTATTTGTTGCTTCAGCAATTTGATGAGCGTAACGACAAACTTTGCGTTTTTGCCCGCGATGTCAGCCGCGTGGTAGTCGTCCGGGAACTTGAGCGAAAACTCTTTGGTTTCGCCGTTTTGCATACCGATAAGGTGATCTTCAAAACCTGCGATCAAGCTGCTCTTGCCAACGAGCAGACGATAGCCTTGCGCCCGCGCTTCGTCCATCTCCGTGCCATCTTCGCGGTAGCCTTGAAAGTCGATCTCTGCGATGTCGCCGATTACCAGCGGGCGTTTTTCGTCAAGTTCTACGACCTCTGCGGTGTTGTCCGCCGCCTGCTGCAACGACTTGGCAACCTCCTCTTCTGTAACCGAAAACGGCTCGTGCGTCGGCACAATTGAGAGGTAATCGCCCAG
Source organism: Campylobacterota bacterium (assembly GCA_025997415.1). GTDB lineage: Bacteria > Campylobacterota > Campylobacteria > Campylobacterales > SZUA-545 > JAIRKM01. Next base: position 14,590 of record BNUO01000032.1, on the reverse strand, counting down.
ATCAAACTGCGGGCGGAAAGTGGCGTGAATCTCCAGATCCAAGCCGCCGTCATCTCTGTTTTTGAGCGTTTTGATCGTGGGCAGTCCGATCGTATTTGCGCTGTCAAGCTCCTTTAGCCCATCTTCAAACGCACTGAGCGAAAGCGCTTCGTTTGCCTCTTTGGTGATCTGCTCACCGTAGCGAGATTTCACAAGCGTGGTGGGAACCATACCTTTGCGAAAACCGTCGATCTTTACATTTTTGGCGACCTTAGCCGCTGCTTTATCTTGCGCTTTGGCGATCTCATCTTTGGAAAATGAAGCGCTAATGAGCGCATTCGCGCTGTCAATCTTCTTGACCGAAACTTGCATATAAAGACCTTTTCGTGATTGGTAAAGGGGGATTTTATCGCAGTTTCCTTTTGTGCCGATCGCGGCGCGATTTGAGGAGCTTTGGCTAAAATCCAACGATCACAGAGCAAAAAAGGCGTTGAGTTGGATAGCGAAAAAATTGAAAGCGCAGTACGGACGATCTTGAGTCAGATCGGCGAAGATCCAAACCGCGAAGGGCTGGCAAAAACTCCACACCGTGTAGCAAAAGCGTTCGAGGCGCTGACGGTTGGTTACGCGCAAGATCCTGCGCTGGTGCTGGGCGACGCGCTTTTCGAGAGCGCGAGCGATCAGATGGTTCTGGTGCGAGGTATTGAGTTTTACTCGCTGTGCGAACACCATCTGCTGCCGTTTTTTGGACATGCGGCGGTTGCGTATATACCAAACGGCAAGGTTGTGGGACTAAGCAAGATCGGGCGAATGATCGACATTTTTGCGCGTCGTTTGCAGATTCAAGAGCGGCTAACGGAGGAGATCGCAGACGCAATTATGCAGACTGTCGAGCCAAAAGGTGTCGCCGTGCTTGTCAGCGCCCGCCATCTTTGTATGGAGATGCGCGGCGTGCAGAAGTACAACGCCACAACGACGACTTCGGCTCTGCGCGGGCGGTTTCTCACCGATATTCGCACTCGCGAGGAGTTTATGAGCATTGTCAATGCCCCCGCAAAGGATCGTTACTAAGTGCCGCTTTCAACCGTCCGCGATCGTATCAAGCGCACGCCGCTGTGCGCGATCTACGGCGGCGTTACCAAAGTCAGCCCAACACATATTGTCGGTACAGGGCTAAAGGTCGGAATCGGCGATGTGGTGCGCGTGCTGGGTTTTGGCGCGGTAACAATGGGAATGGTTACGGCTGTCGAAGAGGAGCATTTTGTCATTGCGCCATTTGGCTTTGTCGAGGGGCTGAAAACGGGCGATCCCATCTACCTTGAAGAAAACGGTATGGGCATTGCGGTTGGCGAGGCGCTGCTAGGGCGCGTGATCAGTCCGTTTGGAGCGCCTATCGACGGCAAAGGCGCGATCGCCGCGCGTGAGATTCGTCCGATGATGCGCGCTCCGATCGAACCGATGAAACGGGAGGCGATCAAGGAGATTTTGCCCACAGGCGTTCGCACGATCGACACGCTTTTGACCACAGGCAAAGGGCAGAAGATGGGGATCTTTGCCGGTAGCGGCGTGGGCAAATCGACGCTTATGGGCTTGATCGTGCGCGGATCGCAGGCGGCGATCAAAGTCGTTGCGCTAATCGGCGAGCGGGGGCGCGAGATACCGGAGTTCATCGACGAATCTCTTGGCGGCGATCTGGAAAACACCGTGATCGTTGCCGCCACGAGCGACGATAGTCCGCTAATGCGAAAGTTTGGCGCGTTTGCCGCGATGAGCATTGCGGAGTATTTCAAAGATCACGGGCGCGATGTACTATTTATAATGGATAGTATCACCCGTTTTGCAATGGCGCAGCGCGAGATTGGGCTGGCGCTGGGCGAGCCGCCGACGAGCAAAGGTTATCCGCCGAGCGTCTTTAGCATTCTGCCGCAACTGATGGAGCGGGCGGGCAACGAAAAGGGCAAAGGGAGTATCACCGCATTTTTCACGGTGCTGGTTGAGGGCGACGATATGAGCGATCCTGTGGCGGATCAGGCGCGATCGATTCTCGATGGACACATTGTACTGAGCCGCCGTTTGAGCGATCAGGGGCTTTACCCGCCAATCGATCTGCTCTCAAGCGCGTCGCGGTTAATGCACGGGCTAATTGGCAAGGATCACCGCGAGGCGTCGCGCCTTTTGCGGCGAATGCTCTCGCTGCTGCGCGAGAGCGAAGTACTGGTGCGCGTTGGAGCTTACACGCCCGGCAGCGACAAGGAGCTTGACCGCGCTCTGGCAAAAAAGCCGCTAATCGAAGCGTTTATGAGTCAAGATCAGCCCGAAGCAAGAGCGTACGAGGAGCTTGTTGCGGAGCTGATCGCAATCATAGTTAATTAAAGGAGAGAGAGTGAGTAAGCGAGTTTTACTGCCGATCACCAACGGTTTTGAGGAGATCGAAGCGATTACGATCGTCGATATTTTGCGCCGAGCGGGGGCAAGCGTGATCATCGCGGCGCTGGAGAAACGGCAGATCGTGGGCGCACACGGCGTGGCTTTGAAGGCGGACGCAGTACTTGGCGATGTTTTGAACGAAAACTTCGATCTAGTGGCGCTTGCAGGCGGCGGCGAAAACGCACAGTCGCTTAGTACAAATGCGGACGCGCTGGCGGTTATCAAGCGGCATTTTGAGGCGGGCAGAGTTGTCGCGGCGATCTGCGCAGCGCCGATCGCGCTTGCAAAAGCGGGCGTTTTGAAGGGCGAATACACCTGCTTTGGCGGCTGCGAAAAGACGATCGAGAGCGGTAAATACATTTCAGCCGCCGTTGTCGAAGATGGCGCGGTGATCACATCGCAAGGTGCAGGCACAGCCGCCGCTTTCGCCTTCGCGCTCGTCGCCAGATTGTTCGATTACGCGCTTGCTCAAAAGCTAAAGAGCACGATGTATTTCTGATAGGTTTTGGGGTCTATGGACAAATGCAGTGGTTTTCCCGCCCACTAAACGCGCATCTTTTCATTCCGTACCCCTCCACTCGTCATTGCGTGCCTCCGCAGTAACGCCTCCTGCGGAAGCTACTGCTCCGCAACCCGCAATCTCATCCGATCGAACACGCTTCAAATGCGAGATTGCGGCTTGCCTTCGCAGTTGCGTCCGCTTCGCTCCCTACCCTGCTCCGTTGCCGCAATGACGACAAGATTATTTAATTGCCTATTTTTTCATCAGTTTGTAGCCTGCAAAATGGATATTACTGTATAGACTTTCGGCAGGGTTTGAGCCAATGACGCGAAGATTAATGCAAAAATCAAAGCGAAAATGCGAACGATCGAAACGGAGATCAACGCAAGATCGGCGAGAGATCAAAGCAAAAGTCGAAGCAAAGATCAGCGCAAACGATCAAAGCAAAGATCACCGCGACAATCGGCTCTAAACTCAATAGTTCTAAGGAGTGTGTATGAAGTTTTCCAAACTAGTTACAGCCGCATGTTTGGTTGTATTTGCGATCGCGGCGCAGGCTGCCGATACGATCAAGGTCGGCGTGCTGCACTCGCTTTCAGGAACGATGGCGATCTCCGAAACCACGCTCAAAGACACCGTGCTGCTGCTGATCGAGGAGCAGAACAAAAAGGGCGGTTTGCTGGGCAAAAAGCTGGAGGCGGTCGTGGTAGATCCCGCGTCGAACTGGCCTCTTTTCGCCGAAAAAACGCGCGAACTTTTGACCAAAGAGAAGGTTGATGTGATCTTCGGCTGCTGGACTTCGGTCTCGCGCAAATCGGTCTTGCCCGTCGTCGAGGAGCTAAACGGCATACTCTTTTACCCCGTGCAATACGAGGGCGAGGAGTCGTCGAAAAACATCTTCTACACAGGCGCGTCGCCCAATCAGCAGGCGATTCCCGCGATCGACTATCTGGCGAACGAGGTCGGCGTCAAGCGCTGGGTGCTTGCCGGCACGGACTATGTCTATCCGCGCACGACGAACAAGATTTTGGAGACCTACCTCAAAAGCAAGGGCGTCAAGGACGAGGATATTCTCATCAATTACACGCCGTTTGGGCACTCCGATTGGCAGAGTATCGTCAGCGACATCAAGAAATTCGGCGGCGCGGGCAAGAAAACGGCGGTCGTTTCTACGATCAACGGCGACGCGAATGTGCCGTTTTACAAAGAGCTGGCAAATCAGGGCGTGAGCGCGGATAATATCCCCGTTGTGGCGTTCTCGGTTGGCGAGGAGGAGCTGGCGGGCGTGGATACGAAGCCGCTTGTGGGGCATTTGGCGGCGTGGAACTACTTTCAGAGCGTGAAATCGCCTGCGAATGCCGCATTCATCAAGTCGTGGAAGGCGTATACAAAGGACGCAAAACGGGTTACAAACGACCCGATGGAGGCGACCTATATCGGCTTTAACCTGTGGGTGAAGGCGGTGGAGAAGGCGAAAACGACCGATGTGGGCAAGGTTTCCGACGCGATCATTGGTATCAGCGTACCGAACCTCACGGGCGGGACGGCGACAATGCTCAAAAACCACCATATCACCAAGCCTGTTTTGATCGGCGAGATTCAAGCCGACGGGCAATTTGAGACGGTTTGGCAGACAAAAGGGCTGGTTAATGGCGATGCTTGGAGCGACTTTTTGGCGGGCAGCAAGGATTTGGAAGCTGACTGGACGAAGCCGATTAGTTGCGGCAACTACAACACCAAAACCAAGAAGTGTTTGAAGTAGTGGGGTTGGATTTGGTTGGCTGATTTGATTGGTTGATTTGGCTGATCGGGTTGGCTGAGTGTTTTTTCGAGGTGCTTTTAAGATACGCATTCACAAACGCGGGCGATCGTGCAGTTGTGCGATCGTGCGATCGCCCCGTATTACTCTTAATTAAAGGATAAAGTTTTATGAAAATCTTTCGTGCTGCGTTATGGTTTATTTTATGCGCCGCGATCTCTTTTGGGGGGGACTCTTTTGGCGCAAACTTTCAACACGATTTAACAGCACTTGCGCAGGCGGAAAACTTTACAGAAAAAGAGAGCGCGATCAGGGAACTATCCGCAACTTATAAAGGTGATCAAACACTTGCATTGGTGCTTTCACAACTTACACTTGGCAATTTATATAAAACAACTAATAACGAAGTGATCTATCAAGAAAACGATCGATTTTTGAGCGTGATCACAGGCGAAAAAATAGAGATAGACGAGAGCGAGATTAGCAAGATCACCGTTAATAATAGACTGCGATCAGTTATTCGATCTGAACTTGTTTTTGTCAATCTCGCTTCAAGCGATAAAAATAAAAGGCTTGCGGCGGCAAAAGAGCTGCTTAATTCGCTTGAAGAAAAAGATATAGCGGTGTTAAATGAAGCGATCGCAGTTGAAAGTGCAAGCAGCGTAAAAGCGGTATTAAACGAAGCGTTAGCGATATTTAATGCCAAAACTAAAACAGGAGATGAGCAGTTAGCGGCGATCGTTACATTAGGAGATTATCTCTCACCCCAGACGCTTCAAACGCTAAATATGTTAAACGAAGATGAAAACCACCCATATAAAGCTGCGATCACAACTGCTACCAAAAAGATAGAGAGCGCGGGCAGTTTTTATTCCGTAATAGAAACGCTATTTTTTGGGTTAAGCGCGGGATCGATTTTGCTCTTGGCGGCGATGGGACTTGCGATCACATTCGGTGTGATGAAGGTGATCAATATGGCGCATGGCGAACTGATTATGCTCGGCGCATATACGACATATACAATTCAACAAATTATGCCGAATTTGATCGAGTATTCGGTGATTATCGCAATTCCGATCGCGTTTTTGGTCAGTGCGGGGGTGGGTATATTGATCGAGCGGCTTGTGTTGCGGCGTTTATATAGTCGTCCGCTTGAAGCGCTGCTTGCCACATTCGGTATCAGTCTAATTTTACAACAGCTTGTACGCACGATCTATTCACCGCTCAATAAAGAGGTTAAAACCCCCGAATGGATGAGCGGATCGTTTGAAATCAATAGTCTATTATCGCTCACTTATAACCGTTTTTATATTATTGTTTTTACTCTGCTCGTGTTTGCTTTTGCACTCTTTTTGCTCAAAAAAACATCGCTTGGCTTAAAGGTGCGGGCGTTGTCGCAAAACCGCAGTATGGCGCAGGCAATGGGGATTAAAACAAGCCTTGTCGATGCGCTAACATTTGGAATTGGATCGGGTCTAGCGGGGGTGGCGGGGGTGGCATTAAGCCAACTGACAAATGTAGGTCCAAATCTTGGTCAGGCATATATTGTCGATTCATTTATGGTTGTGGTTTTCGGCGGCGTCGGCAACCTGTGGGGGACGCTCATTGGCGCATTTACGCTTGGCGAAATCAATAAAATTATTGAGCCGCTTTCGGGTGCGGTCTTGGCGAAAGTTATTATTCTCGCATTCGTGATCTTATTTATTCAAAAACGCCCGCGCGGACTATTTCCGCAAAAGGGCAGAGATGTGGAGGAGTGATATGCAGAAGTTAATGATAAAAGAGCCAATACTATTGAAACTTTTTAGAAACGACAGAGGCGGCAAAATCGTATTTAGCATACTTTTTGCGGCGGTAGCGATCGTCTCAATATGCAATTTGTTCATTCCTGAAAGTTCGATCTTTCATATATCGACATTTACCGTTACTATTTTGGGTAAATATCTAGCATTTGCACTGCTTGCACTTTCGCTTGACTTGCTATGGGGATATTTGGGCGTTTTGAGCTTGGGACACGGTGCATTTTTCGCGCTTGGCGGCTATGCGTTTGCGATGTATTTAATGCGACAGATCGGGGAACGCGGCGTATATGGCGATCCGATTTTGCCCGACTTTATGGTATTTATGAACTATCAAGAGCTGCCTTGGTTTTGGTATGGTTTTGACAATCCAATCTTTGCGTTTTTGATGGTGATGATCGTGCCTGCATTGCTTGCATTTGTGTTTGGATATTTTGCATTCAAGTCCAAAGTTACAGGCGTATATCTATCGATCATTACGCAGGCTTTAACTTATGCTCTTTCGCTTGCATTTTTTAGAAATGATATGGGTTTTGGCGGTAATAACGGCTTGACAGATTTCAAAGATGCGCTTGGTTTTGATCTGCAAAGCGGCGGTACAAGAGTAGCGCTTCTAGTTTTATCATTTGCATCGCTGCTGATCGGCTATATGATATGTAAAGCGATCATCAATTCAAAGTTGGGAAGAATTGTTATCTCAATACGAGACAGCGAAAGTCGAGTAGGATTTTTTGGGTATAGAGTTGTACATTACAAACTCTTTATTTTTGTCGTGTCAGCTATATTAGCGGGGGTGGCGGGGGCGTTATATGTACCGCAAGTGGGGATCATCAATCCCAATGTTTTTTCGCCGCTATTTTCTATCGAACTTGTGATATGGGTTGCGATCGGCGGACGCGGTACGCTTTATGGCGCGATTGTCGGCGCGTTTGCCGTTAATTTTGCAAGTACATATTTCACATCTGCGCTACCAGAAGTTTGGCTTTATGCACTTGGCGGACTATTTGTATTAGTAACGCTATTCTTGCCGCGAGGAGTTGTAGGAGTATTTACCAAAATGAAACTGCCCGCGATTAAACAATTGCGATTTTTGGGAGTTAAAAAGTGAATATCAATCCTGAATTTATAGGCGCGATCGACAAAGGCAATAGAATACTTTTGCTTGACGGCGTTACGGTTAGTTTTGATGGTTTTAAGGCGTTAAACTCTCTTTCATTAGCGATCGATTATCAAGAGTTGCGCTGCATTATCGGCGCAAACGGCGCGGGTAAAAGTACGATGATGGATGTGATCACGGGCAAGACAAAACCCGATAGCGGACAGGTGATTTTTGGCAAAGCGGTTGATCTAACCGAGCTTGACGCGCCCACGATCGCAGAGCTTGGCATTGGGCGTAAATTTCAAAAGCCGACTGTTTTTGCCAATAATACGGTTTTTGAAAATTTGGAGCTTGCAATGCAAGATGATAAGCGATTTTTCAAAACGCTTTTTGCTAAACTAAAAAGTCATCAAAAAGATAAGATCGAACAGACATTAAAGCTGATCGGATTAAAAGATTTTTTGAGCGTTGAGGCGGGGGTATTATCACACGGGCAGAAGCAGTGGCTAGAGATTGGAATGTTAATTATGCAAAATCCCAAAATTATGCTTGTCGATGAACCCGTAGCGGGTATGACGCCCGCAGAGGTAGAAAAAACGGGCGAGATCTTGCGCGAGCTATCTAATGATCACTCTGTGGTTGTCGTGGAACACGATATGGAGTTTATCCGATCTCTTGCTTCAAAAGTTACCGTTTTACACGAAGGTTCTGTGCTGATCGAGGGGTCAATGAGCACGATCCAAAACGATGAAAAAGTGCGAAAGGTTTATCTAGGTGAATAGTATGCTAAAAATCGAAAAGATCAATCAGTATTACAAGCAGAGCCATACGCTTTGGGATATATCGCTATCGTGCGAAAAAGGCAAATGCACCTGTCTAATGGGCAGGAACGGCGTGGGAAAAACTACGCTTGGTAAAGTCATTATGGGCTTGCTGCCGATCGCAAATGGAAATCTCGTTTTTGATGGCAAAGATATTACTAAACTTGGCGCACATGAAAGAGCGCGGATCGGTATAGGATTTGTGCCGCAGGGACGCGAGATATTTTCATCGCTCACCGTGCGCGAAAATCTGGAAATTGGCATTTTGGCAAATCGACACAAGATCAAAAAAGTACCAGAAAAAATATATGAACTTTTCCCCGTTCTCAAAGATATGGGGGGTAGAAAAGGCGGCGATCTTTCAGGCGGTCAGCAGCAGCAACTTGCGATCGCGCGCGCAATGTGTATCGATCCGCTATTTCTGATCTTAGATGAGCCGAGCGAGGGTATCCAGCCAAATATCGTGCAGCAGATAGGCAGCGTGATCGATTATCTCACAAAAGAGGAGAATATCACCGTGCTGCTCGTAGAACAAAAGCTGCCATTTGCGCGAAAACATGGCGACTATTTCTATATTTTAGAGCGAGGAAGTGTAGCGGCAAATGGAGCGATCGAAGAACTTAGCGATCAGGTGATCAAACAGTATCTATCGGTATAATACGCTATGAGTTTAGAGCTAGATTTTTGTGATCATATCTTAACGCCGCGCAAGATCAGTTTGCCGAGTAGATACTACTATTTTGACGATCAAGAGCCGTATATAAAACTGCTTAGCGTGGGCGAGGGACTATTTCCAAACGATAGAGTCTGTACAACGATCAATATAACAAATTCAGCGCTGATCTTAGCAACCGAATCCGCCGCAAAGATCTATCCTAGCGATCGCTACTTTGCCAAGACAAAAACCCATTTTCGTTTGCGCTGCTCAAACCTCGAATATATAGGCGATGAACTGATACTATTTCAAAACTCCAAATTGATACAACTTCTCACGATCGATTTTGATGAAAAATCCACATTTTTTTACAGCGAGATATTAAGCGGCGGCAGAAGCGCACAAACGCATAAATGGAGCTGCCTAGCCGTGAAAAATCGATTTGTTTATGATGGCGACATAGAGTATTTAGAGCAATATGCTTTCGCTGGCGAAGAAACCAAGCAATATATATCTGATCACCCCTCGCAGCAAAATCTTTTCGCTAAAATATACATCAGGGCGAGAGATAACGAAGCATTGAGAGAGGAGTTAAATGATAAACAGATATACTCCTCTGCATATACTCAAAACAGAGCGATGATCATAGTCGTAATTTTGGGCGATAAAATCTCGCATATTAAAGCAGAGATCGAGCGTGTGTGGGGGATATATCGTCTCTCGCTCGGCAAACGCCAATTTGACTTAGGAAAACGGTAAGGAGAGGATATGTTTTTAACCAATCGTGAGCAGGAAAAACTGCTAATTTATACCGCCGCAAAGTTGGCACAGGAGCGCAGGGCGCGGGGGCTGAAACTCAACTACCCCGAAGCAGTGGCGATCATTAGCTCGTTTATCATCGAGGGTGCGCGCGATGGCAAAAGCGTGGCGGCGCTAATGAGCGAAGCGGCGGGTGTGCTAAGCGCGGACGATCTGCTAGACGGAGTTACATCGATGATCCAGATGGTACAGGTCGAGGCGACATTTGACGACGGCACAAAACTCGTATCGATCCACAATCCGATCAGGGGCAATATTTCTGATAACAGAGAGAGTAATAGCATAGAGATCGGCGGATACATCATAGAAGATGGAGAGATAGAGCTAAACGAAGGACGCGAGGAGAGTGCGATCGAGGTGATCAACAACGGCGATCGCCCCATACAAGTTGGCTCACATTTCCACTTTTTCGAGGCAAACTCCGCACTCGCATTCGACCGCGCGGCGGCTTATGGCAAACGGCTGAATGTGCCTGCTGGAACCTCCGTCAGATTTGAGCCAGGATCGCACAAAACCGTCTCGCTGATACCCTTCGGCGGCAGGCGATTTGTGAGCGGATTTAACGCGCTTGTCGAGGGATTTTTGGACGATGAAGCGACGAAAATCGAGGCGTTCAGGCGGCTGGAGCTATTTTTAGGAGCGGCAAAATGAAAATCTCAAAAACCAAATACGCATCAATGTACGGCGGCACGACAGGCGATCGATTCCGCCTCGCAGACACCTCGCTCGTCGCGCGGATCGAGCGCGATTTCACGATCTACGGCGAGGAGAGCAAATTCGGCGGCGGCAAAACCGTGCGCGACGGAATGAGCCAATCGCCCACAGCCGTCCGCGCTGCCAATCTCATCATCACAAACGCGGTCATCATTGACTTCACGGGCATTTACAAAGCCGACATCGCCATCACAGACGGCGTAATTTCCGCGATCGGCAAGTCGGGCAATCCCAACATCACGGACGGGGTAGGGGGGGGGGCTGGAGATCGGCGCTAAAACCGAGATTTTGCCGGGGGAGGGGAAGATCATCACGGCGGGAGGCATAGATACGCATATCCATTTCATCTCGCCCGGACAGATCAATGAGGCGATCGCGAGCGGCGTTACGACTATGATCGGCGGTGGCACGGGACCCAACACAGGCACGAACGCCACCACCTGCACGCCCGGCGGCTGGCACCTGCACAAGATGATGCAGGCGGTCGACAATTTTCCACTTAATTTTGGCTTTATGGGCAAGGGTAATAGCAGCTCGTACGAGGCGCTTGCAGAGCAGATCGAAGCGGGCGCGATGGGGCTGAAACTGCACGAGGATTGGGGCAGCACGCCGCATGCGATCGATGTTTGCCTCAAAGTTGCCGACGATTTTGATATACAAACGGCGATCCACACCGACACGCTAAACGAAGCTGGTTTTGTGGGCAGTACAATCGCGGCGTTTGGGGGGCGTACAATTCACACATTTCATAGTGAGGGGGCGGGGGGGGGACACGCGCCAGATATTATGCGGGTGGCGGGGCTGGAAAATGTATTGCCAAGCTCAACAAATCCTACGTTGCCGTACACAAAAAACACCATTGAAGAACATTTAGATATGCTGATGGTTTGCCACCATTTAAGCCCCAAAATATCCGAAGATGTGAGCTTTGCCGAGAGTAGAATTCGCGGCAAAACCATAGCGGCAGAAGATGTACTTCACGACATTGGCGCGATCGCAATGACTAGTTCAGATTCGCAGGCGATGGGTAGGGTGGGGGAGGTGATCACGCGCACTTGGCAGACGGCGGATTCGATGAAAAAGCAGCGCGGCGCACTTGCGGTTGATAGCGAGAGAGACGACAATAACCGTATAAAAAGGTACATAGCAAAATACACGATCAACCCTGCAATAGCATCGGGAATTAGCGAAGTTGTGGGCAGCGTAGAGGTTGGCAAAATGGCTGATCTTGTGCTGTGGAATAGAGCGTTTTTTGGCGTCAAACCCGATATAGTTATTAAAGGCGGTTTGGCAGCGATCGCAATGATGGGCGATCAGAATGCGTCGATCCCTACACCAGAGCCAAATTTCTATCGACCGATGTTTGGAAGTTTCGGCAAAGCGGCGGCGGCAACAAGTGCGATATTTGTTTCAAAAGCGTCGCTGGAAAAGGCGAATTTGCCTGCGATCGACAAACAATTTATTGCGGTTAAAAACACGCGAAATATCAGCAAAAGAGATATGAAGCTCAATGATTTTGTGGGGGATATTAGAATTGATCCTGAAACATACGATGTGTTTGTTAATGGCGATCTGATCAGTTCGGATTTTGCTGTGAGTGTGCCGTTGGCGCGAAGGTATTTTTTATGATCAAAAAGATCGTTCAAATTGCGCGGGGCATTGAGGCAGATGATAGGGTGCGGCTTTCGTGGTTTGATAGGCAAAAGCCAAATCTATCGGCGATCGGTGAAGGGGGGGTGTCGTTTGTGGCAAATACGGCGAAATTTGATCATTTGCACGAAGATGATATTTTGATCGCCGAAGATGGATATACGATCGCAGTTACGATCACAGAAGACGAGATCGTAGAGGTGCATTTTACCGATGCTTTGGATTTTGCAAAATCTGCATATGAGATAGGTAATCGCCACCAGCCAATCTGCATTGAGAGTATGAAAATTATCGTCTTAAACGACAGTGCATTATCGGATATTTTCGTCGAGTTAGAGCAAAATCCGCGTATAACAGTGATGAGAAAAAATGGATATTTTACACCAAATGTACACCGCCACTCACACTAAAAATCTGCTGTTATTTACGCAAATTTTAGACGCTAGTTTTCCGTCTGGAGCATTTACGCACTCGTTTGGTTTAGAGCCGCATATCACAAGCGAGATCGTCCAAGATATAGCCTCTCTAAAACAATTTTTGCAAAATATCATCATCTATCAATATACAAAGCTGGAGTTTCCGATCGTAAAAACTCTATACGATCGCCTAAGTAGTGATCGCGTATCTCTTGTCGTAAAACTTGATAATCAACTTTCATATATGCTCTCAAATGAATATGCTAAAGCATTCAAACAGATCGGTGAAAACATATTTGTACAGATTAAACAGTTGGAGTTAAATCTAGCTATTACAAAAGAGTATTTTGCGCTTGCAAACGCACATAAAACGGCGTGTAACGAACTGATCTTGCTTGGCGTTTTGGCGCATGATATTGGTATGAGTGTAGAAGCATTTTCCGCATTGTGGAGCAAGAAAAATCTGATCAATATCGCAATTTGTGCGCTTAAAATATCCAAGATCAAACCAACAGAGATTCAACAGACGCTTTTTGCGCTTGATCGATTATTGGAAATTAGTATCAAAACCAGCGGCAATAGAATATCCAATTTTAATCCACTCTTTGATCATATTATCTATCAGCATAGCTCGCAGCAAGTGCGGCTATTTACTACATAAAGGCAAGCAATGAGAGCAATCAAAATCGGCATAGCAGGACCTGTCGGCAGCGGCAAAACTACGATCGTAGAGCAACTAACAAATCTGCTAAAAGATAGATACAAAATAGCGATCGTTACCAACGATATATATACCAAAGAGGACGCGATCTATCTTCAAAAACATCTGCAAATTCCAAGCGAAATGATCGTAGGCGTTGAGACGGGCGGCTGTCCGCATACGGCGATCAGAGATGATATTTCGATGAATAAAAAAGCATGCGAGGAGTTAGAGGCAAAATTCGCGCCGCAAATTATCTTTGTTGAGAGCGGGGGCGATAATCTTTCTACGACATTTTCATACGAACTGATCGATTTTTATATGTATGTGATCGATGTGGCGCAGGGGGGTGATATACCGCGCAAAAAAGGCGCAGGTTTGCTGCTATGCGATCTATTGATCGTCAACAAAACCGATCTAGCGCAATATGTCGATGTCGATCTAGCGCTAATGCAAAATGATGTACAAGTCGCCCGCAAAAACAAACCATTTATTTTCGTCTCCAAAAAAGACATAAGCTCGCTAGAAAAAATCATAGAGTGGCTAGTGGCAATACTATAAATAACGCTAAACTCTCATCATTTCGATCGCGCTATTTGCGATTGTTTTTGCGCTCTGGAATGCAGAAACATTCGCCTGATATGCACGGCTTGCTTCGATCATATCCGCCATTTCTACGACAGGATTCACATTTGGATAGGCGACATAACCATCTTTATTTGCATCGGGGTGCGTTGGATCGTAGCGCATTTTCGGCGTTGTGTCGTCGCGCACAACCTTATCGACGATCACGCCCATAATCGCGGGATTTAGCTTGCGCTCGTAGCCTAGCTCCTCGTCAAGCGGGTCTTCGTAGCCAAGCTGCTCGGTGTTTTTGGCAAGCTGCGCGTTGAGGTGTTTGTCGAAATTGACCGCGCGATAAACGACACTCTGACGGCGATATGGACCGCCCTCGTCGGTGCGCGTGGTGTTGGCGTTGGCGATGTTGGTGCTGATCAGATTCAGGCGAAACCGTTGCGCCGAAAGCCCGTAACCGCTGATATCGAATGAACTAAGAAACGCCATAGCAACTCCTTTTCAATACACCTGCAATAATCGTTCCGTTTTTCGGTTAGCCTTTTCACCGCCGCTCGCTCGGTCTTTTCCGCAATTTCGTTGTCAGGCTCATTCGCGGCATCGTTACATACCTTCGGAGGGCGCAGGGAGTGGTAACTTCCGCGTGCCGTGAAGCAGGAGCTTTGCTCCTGCGA